>JACQOS010000183.1 GCA_016202425.1 Chloroflexota bacterium | reverse complement strand
TCCCCTCCAGCGCCTTGGGCGGAGTAGCCATGCTCTGCACTGCCTCCTAGCAGGCTGCGGAAAAAGGGGTGTCCAGAGGGGCGAAGCCCCTTTGGCAGGGGTCTGGGGGTGTCCCCCAGATATAAATTCCCCCCCCTTCCTGGCCAGGACGGGGGGGGAATTTATATCTGGGGGACACCCCCAGACCCCTGCCAAAGGGGCTTCGCCCCTCTGGACACCCCTTTTTCCGCAGCCTGCTAGGAGGCAGTGCAGAGCATGGCTACTCCGCCCAAGGCGCTGGAGGGGATCAAGATCGCCGCCATCGGCACCCTGGTGACCGTACCCCTGACGGCCCGGCACTTCGCGCTGCACGGGGCCACGGTCGTCCGGGTGGAAAGCCACGTGCGCCTCGATGGCCTCCGCACGCAGCGGCCCTTTCCTGGAGGCAAGGTCCTCCTGGACCACGGCGTCTGGTTCGCCAACATCAACAGCGGCGCCCTAGACCTCTGCGTGGACTGGACCAAACCCTCGGGAAAGGGGATCGTGGACCGGCTGGCCCGCTGGGCCGACGTGATCCTGGAGAACTTTTCGCCCGGCGTGCTGGACCGATTCGGCTGGGACTATGCCACCCTTTCCAAGGAGCGCCCTGAACTCATCTACATGAGCTCAGGCATCATGGGCAAGGGCGGCTCCTGGCAGTCCCTCATCGGCTTGGGTACCGCGGGAGCGGCCATCGCCGGCATCACCCACATGACCGGCTGGCCTGGTGGAGAGCCGACCCCGGTGATGACCCAGTACACCGACTTCACCAACCCCCGCTTGGGCGTGGCCGCCCTCCTGGGCGCCCTGGAGTACCGACGACGCACCGGCAAGGGCCAGTACCTGGACCAGTCCCAGGTGGAGGGCGGCATCCAGCTCATCAGCCCCATCCTCATGGACTGGCTCAACAACCAGCAGAGTGCCCAGCGCACCGGCAACTGGACCCCCGAGGCCGCTCCCCACAACACCTACCCCTGCCAGGTCGACAAGACTCTTCGAGGCGACGACCGCTGGGTCGCCATCGCCGCCCTCAACGACCGCCACTGGCAGGGCCTCCGCCGTGCCCTGGGCAACCCCTCCTGGGCCCATGAAGAGCGCTTCGCCACCCTCCTGGGCCGCCAGCGCCACCTGAAGGAGCTGGATGCCCTCCTTGCCCAGTGGACCCGCCAGCGCACCCCGGAGGAGGTGGAGGCCCTCCTCCAGCGGGAGGGCGTCCCCGCCTCCGTCGTCGAAGACTCCAGGACCACCCGCGAGGACGTCCAGCTAGACCACCGGGGCTTCTTCCGCACGCTGCGGCACAGCGTGCTGGGAGAGCACACGTACCGCGGCCCCTCCTTCCGGCTCTCCAGGACCCCGGACGTGCACCGGGCGGGCCCGGCCCTGGGCGAGCACAACGTGCAGGTCTGCCGCATGCTGGGCATGAAGGACGAGGAGGTCTGGACCGCCATGGAGGAGGGGGCCCTGGCCACCCAGCCCTCGGTGCCCGTGAGCGGCGAGGTGGAAGGCGACTCCTACTCCGACACGCTCCCCTTCCTGGAGGACCGACGCCGGCAGGCCCAAGCGTTGCCCACGGTGATGGTCGAAGGACGGCGGTCCGAGAGGTAGCTCGGCAGCCACAGGAGAGGCTGCGGCCAGGGGGTGAGGGTTTTCTCTCGATGAGGTTGAAAGGAAGATTGGCAAGCATGTCTGAGACAATTCGCGCAAGGCTCGGCTTCGTCACCCTTGGGCCGGCTTCAGGCCCGCATTTCAGCAGCATGCAGCTCCTCGTCCCGCCGGATGTCCGTTGGGACCCTGAGGTGCTGGGCCTCTATGGGAAGACCCACGAGGACATCAGGGGTATTCACGAGGTGATTGTGAACAGAGTGAGACCCCTCGCCCAGCAACACCAGTGGCAGGGAGTCACCCTCGCCGCAGCCATGGTAGAGATCATGAACCCCGGGATCCGAGAGCGGCTTCAGGATGCGCTCAAGGTTCCCGTGACCACCGCCCTTGACTCGGTGATACCCGCCCTGAGGGCCTTCAAGGCCAGGCGCATCGCCCTGATTACGCCGATGGACGAGGCTGCCAACGGGCCGATTCGAGAGCACCTTCGGAGTGTTGGGATCGAGGCATACTCACCGGCTTCTGTGATAAAGAACTACCTGGACGCCGGAAACCTGGGCCCGGACGACGTGTATGCCATCGCCGAGAAGGCCCTGAAGCAGGTCCCGCCAGTGGACGCCGTATATTTCCAGGCGGCCATCCTGGACCCCATCAGGGTGCTGGACAGGATGGAGCGGCACCTGGGAGTCCCGGTCGTGGCAAGCCTCCCGGCCATGCTCTGGCGCATCCTTTCCAAGCTGGGGCTCAGATACAAGATCAGCGGGTATGGGAGGCTGCTGAAAGAGTGGCCCAAGGCACCGGAGTAAGGAGGCACCGTCGAGGGCCGCCTTGTGCCCGTTGGAGCCGCGAGGACTGGCCCATCCCCTCGCTGACTGAGGGGTATTTTCAGGGCAGGCCCACTTATGGGGATTCGAAGCCCACGGGTGGCCAAAAAGGACAGGGTTGGGCAACCTTAGAGGCCGAGCAGTAAGACACCTGTGGCGAAGAACACGCCAACAGCCGCTAGGTGTCTTCAAAGCCAGGGCAGAAGAGGAGGAATCATGGCGCTGTGGTTGAATCGAGCCGGTCGTCGTGGGGAGTACGAAAAGCGGTTCCTTCAAGAGAACCGCTTGTATTTGACGTGGGACGGCCTGTCCCACGACCTATCCAACGTCAAGAAGAACGACATCTTCGGCGTGCTTCTGCAATTCTACCCCAACGCGAAGAAAGCCACGATCCGCAACTGGGTCGGCCAGATCTGGCCGTTTGTTCACGAGATGAAGGAGGGAGACTGGGTACTATTGCCGAGTAAGCTCAAACCAGCCGCCATACACTTCGCCGAAATCACAGGACCATACATATTTGACCCAAAAGCAGAGGACCCCTTCTACCATCACCATGCAGTAAAATGGATTGCGACAGACGTTCCCAGGTCGAACTTTGACCAAGATTTGCTCTACTCATTCAGTGCCTTCAAGACCGTTTGCCGAATCGAACGAAACAATGCCGAGAATCGTGTGCGAGAAATGCAGAAACGGCTTTGGAAGAGGGTGGACAGTCAAATTGACGAGGAGTCAGGGGAAACAAGCGACCTAGAGGGTTTGGCACGCGACCGAATCGCCAAGCTCATCATCCAGAAGTTCAAGGGCCATGGCTTAGCTTCGCTTGTGGCAGCTATTCTGCAAGCCCAAGGGTACACTACCTATATGAGCCCAGAAGGACCAGACAAAGGCGTGGACATTCTTGCTGCACCAGACCCGCTTGGCTTCGGGAGGCCGCGTCTCTGTGTCCAGGTGAAGTCCAGTGAGACGCCGATTGACTCGCCTACTCTGAACCAGTTGATTGGAACCATGCAGAACGTTCAGGCCGAACAAGGCCTTCTCGTTTCCTGGGGAGGTTTCAAATCCTCGATAGACAGAGACATCCCTGCCCAGTTCTTCCGCGTGCGTCTTTGGGATCAAGACAAGCTGGTCACGGAGCTCCTTTCCAACTACGACAAACTCGACGAGGATATACGAGCCGACATTCCGCTCAAGCGCATCTGGACCGTCGCCAACCCCGAGGAAGAGGTCTAGAAGCTATTCGGAAATCCTCCCCAAACAGATCAGGACAAAGGCTAGGAGCATAAAGCCGTGGTAGAGGCCCAACAACCGTTCATGGCGCACCAGGAGTCGGTCGCACGTCGGGAGCCGCGGTGGGCTGGCCCGCATCGGTTGGTATTCTGCCTTCATCGGCCGCCAGCGCCGTCTCCATGGCGTGGATAGCCACCTCTATCTGGCCGTCGTCCGGCCTGCGCGTGGTGAGGGCCTGAAGCAGCAGGCTGGGCGCCATGAGCAGGCGCACCAGGAGGCTGCCCTGGTGGGCGCCGCTGAACCGGATGACCTCGTACGCCAGGCCGGCGATCACGGGGATCAGGATGACCCTGGAGAGCACCCGCCAGAGCATGGAGGGCCGCCCCAGCAGGGCGAAGACCAGGATGGCGATGACCATGACCACCAGCAGGAAGGCCGTGCCGCACCGGGGGTGCGCCGTGGAGTAGCGCCGGACCGTGGCCACTGCCAGAGGCTCCCGGGCCTCGTACGCCTTGACAGTCATGTGCTCGGCGCCGTGATAGGCGAAGACGCGCCGGATCTCTCGGCTCAGCCCTATGGCCCAGACATAGGCCAGGAACAGGCCCAGCCGGATCAAGCCTTCCAGTCCGTTGCTCAGGAAGTCCGAGCCGATGGCGTCATCCAGAAGCTGGACCGCCCATAGGGGGAACAGGAAGAAGAGCACCACGGCGAAGGCCAGCGAGAGCGCCAGCATGATGCCGATGCTCCAGCGACCCAGCTCCTCCTTCTCCTCCCCCTCCAGGCTGGCGTTGGCGGAGTAGCTGAGGGCCTTCATCCCCAGGACCAGCGTCTCCGCCAGGACCAGCGTGCCCCGCAGGAGCGGGATACGGCGCACCGCCCCGGTGGCCCACCGGCTGAGGGGCGTCACCAGGGCCGTGAGCTGACCGTTAGGCCGCCGGACTGCCACGCAGAGGAAGCGGCGGCCTCGAATCATGACACCTTCAATGACGGCCTGGCCTCCGTAGAAGAAACGGTCAGCGGCGGCAGCGGCCTTTCCTACCGTGGCATCGCTGGCACCGGGCGCTTGTTTTTGGGCCACGATCTTCTCCTCAGCGGAGCCCGCCGGGCAATCTCAGCGCAAAAAGGGGCGGATGGCTCCGCCCCTCGCACGAACCCTGGGTAGAAGCGGGCAGGCCCCGCTACTTCAGGCCGTAACGCCTCTTCAACCGTTCGACTCGCCCCTCGGTGTCGACAATGCGCTGCTCACCAGTAAAGAAGGGGTGGCAGGCGCTACAGACCTCGATGCGCAGCGCCGGCTTGGTAGCGCCTGTGACAAAGGTGTTGCCGCAAGAGCAGACCACCTGTGCCTCGGGGTAGTACTCAGGATGGATTTTCGCCCTCACCGCGCCCCCTCCGCAGCCACAGGCTCCACGTGGACTCCCCGACGGTCCTGGTTCGCGTAGTCGAACGCCACGTAGCCGTCCACAAGGGCGAACAGGGTGTGATCGCGCCCCACGCCTACGTTGCGCCCGGGGTAGAGGCGGGTGCCTCTCTGGCGAACGATGATGCTGCCGGCGCGCACGAAGCTTCCGGCGTACCGCTTGACACCCAGCCGCTGCCCCTGGCTATCGCGGCCGTTGCGGCTGCTGCCTCCGCCCTTCTTATGCGCCATCGGTCTCCTCCTGGCGAGGTCGGGTGTCTGCCAGCGCCGACTCCGGAACGATCTCTGTGATGCGCAGGCGGGTCAAGGACTGGCGGTGCCCGGTCTTGACGCCGTGGCGGGTCTTGGCCTTGAACTTGAACACCACCAGCTTCTCACCGCGTCGCTGCTCCTCCACCTCCGCCACCACCTTGGCGCCAGGGACCATCGGGGCGCCGACCGTGACCTTCCCGTCCTGGGACACCATGAGCACGTCCGTGAGCTCTATTTTGGCCCCGGGCTCGGCGGGCAGCTTCTCCACGTCCAGGCGATCGCCGGGAGCGACCCTGTACTGTTTCCCACCTGTGGCGATGATAGCGTAGTCCATCCCATCCCCCAAGGTCTTGATTGTAGCTGCGTGTTCCAGAGGTGTCAAGCGGAACCGGCTGGCCGCGTGACGCCGCCATCCGCAACCCTCTCCTTTTGGTATACTCGCCAGGCGCGTCTGCCGCAGCCCTAGGTCGCAGGAGGTCCCGTGTTGTACCGGTTGGGCATCGCCATGGCCCGCTTCCGGTGGGCGGTCATCGGAGTATGGGCGGCGCTCTTCCTGCTGAGCGCGTTCCTGGCCCCGCGGGCTCCCTCTGCGCTGATTAGCGGCTTTGGCCGGGCCGACACCGAGTCCCAGCGGGCCCTCGACCTGCTGAAGGACGAGCTGGGGGAGCGGGAGGCCGTCGTGGCGGTGGTCTTCTCCCACGAGACCCTCACGGTGAAGGACGCCGCCTTTCGAGCGGCCGTAGAGCAGTCCCTGGCAGATGTGGCGGTGGACCCCCAGGTGGAGCAGGTGGTCTCCATCTACACGAGCGGGAACCCGAACCTCGCCTCCAGAGACGGGCGCACCACCTACGCCGCCGTCGTCCTGAAAGGGACCGTGGACGAGGCCATGGAGCTCTACCCCGCCCTCCGCCGACGCATTGGCACGCCCTCGGGCTTCCAGGTCTGGGCCACGGGGGCCATCCCCATCTTCTCAGACCTGACCCAGGCCGCCGAGGATGACCTGAGGCGGGCCGAGATGATCGCCTTCCCCCTGCTCCTGGTGGCCCTCCTGCTGGTCTTCAGGACCGTGGTGGCCGCGGCGATCCCCGTGAGCGTGGCCGCCATTGCGGTGAACGTGACCCTCGCCATCGTCTTCCTGCTGGCCCAGGTCCTGGAGATGTCCATCTTCGTCTTGAACGTCGCCTCGTTCCTGGGGATCGGCCTGGCCGTGGACTACTCCCTGCTGGTGGTGAGCCGGTTCCGGGAGGAGCTCCAGCACCGCCCGCGGCAGGATGCCATAGGCGTCACCCTGGCCACTGCGGGCAGGGCCATCCTGTTCTCCGGCTTCACGGCAGCTCTGGGCCTTTCGGGGCTGCTCTGGATCCAGTTCGCCTTCTTTCGCTCCATGGGTATCGGTGGAGTGGTGGTCATCCTCATGTCCATGGCGGTGGCCCTGACCCTGGTCCCGGCCGTGCTCGCGACGCTGGGGCATCGCATCAACAGCCTTGCCGTTCTCCCTGCCCGGCCAGGGGCGGAGAGCGTCTGGCGGCGCATTGCCCAGGCGGTCATGCGCCACCCGGTCCTGGTAGCGGTGCCTGTGGCCGCGGGCCTGTTGCTCCTGGGGACGCCTCTCCTCAGGATGCGGGTCGGGGCGCCGTGGGCCAGCGTCCTGCCCCCCGGGGCCGAGTCCCGCCAGGGGTGGGAGGTGGCGGAGCGGGAACTGGGCGCCGGGGCCCTTTCGCCGGTGGTCGTGGTGGCGCGGGCGCCCCAGGGCGTCCTGCAGCCAACCTCCATAGCAGCCCTCTACGATTTCACCCGAGGGCTGCTGGATGACCCCCGCGTGGAGCGGGTCGAGAGCATCGTGACCCTGGACCCAGCCATCACCAAGGCGCAGTACCAGCAGCTCTACGCCTCCCCTGACCGTATCCCAGTCCCACAAGTGCAGGCCGCCCTGAAAGCCCTGGCCACAGAAGACACCACAGTCGTCCGCGTCTATCCCCGCGCGGGGCCTGTCGCCGAGGAGGTGAAGGCCCTGGTGACGGAGCTCCGGGCCCAGGGGGTTGGCCCGGGCTTCACCACCCTGGTCACGGGCGCCACCGCCGACCTGGAGGACTCGCTCGGCGTGATCTACGGGAGCTTCCCCTACGTCATCCTGTACGTCATCGTCAGTATCTACCTGGTCCTGCTGGTCCTCTTCCGCTCCGTAGTGCTGCCCCTCAAGGCTGTGCTCATGGATGCCCTGAGCCTTTTCGCCAGCTATGGTGCCCTGGTGTACGTCTTCCAGGACGGGCACTTCCAGGGCCTCTTGGGCTTCACGACCGTGGGGCAGACCGAGACCACAGTCCCCATCCTCCTCTTCTGCATTGTCTTTGGGCTGAGCATGGACTACGAGGTCTTCCTGCTGAGCCGCGTCAAGGAGCTGTACGATGAGACCGGCGACAACACGGGAAGCGTGGCCCTGGGCCTGGAGCGCACCGGGCGCATCATCACCAGCGCCGCGCTCATCCTGGTGCTCGTCGCGGGGGCCTTCGCCACCAGCTCCATCATCGTCGTCAAGGCCTTCGGCGTTGGTACGGCCGTGGCCATCCTGGTGGACGCGACGCTGGTACGTGCCCTGCTCGTGCCGGCCCTCATGCGACTGCTGGGGCAGTGGAACTGGTGGGCCCCCGCCTTCTTGCGTCGGTTGCTTCCCGAGCGAAGGGTGGTACCGGAGGGGTAGCTGTGTCCCGGATAGGGCACCCCCCAAGAAGCTGACAAGAGGAGAACCGCCGTGAGAGCGTCCTTCCAGCTAGGCCGCATCGCAGGGATAGCCATAGGGGTGCACTACACCTGGCTGATTGCTTTCTTCCTCATCGCCTGGACCCTGGCCCAAGAGCTCTTCCCAAGCTGGTACGAGGGCTGGTCCCGAGCAGCCTACTGGGGGACGGGGCTGCTGGCCGCCCTTCTCCTGTTCGCCTCCGTCCTCCTGCACGAGCTGGCCCACTCTCTGGTGGCCCGCTCCCGGGGATTGCCGGTCCGGGGCATCACCCTTTTCATCTTCGGCGGCGTCAGCAGCCTGGGGTCGGAGGCCAGGAGGGCATGGGACGAGTTCCTCATCGCCGTGGTGGGGCCCCTCGTGAGCCTCGGCCTGGCGGGCCTCTTCGCCCTGGGGTGGCTGGCGGTGTCCGGCCAGGAGAGTCCCCTGACGGCCATCGTGGGCTACCTGGCCCTGGTCAACGCCATGCTGGCCGTCTTCAACCTGGTGCCGGGATTTCCTCTCGACGGCGGCCGGGTGCTGCGGTCCATCCTGTGGGGTGTCCTGGGGAGCCTCTCGCGGGCCACACAGGTCGCGGCCAGCGTGGGCCAGGCGGTGGCCCTGGTGCTCATGGGCTGGGGCATCCTGGAGCTGTTCTCCGGCAACCAGTTGAGCGGCATCTGGGTCGCCCTGATTGGCTGGTTCCTCTACAGCGCCGCTGACGCCAGTCGGCGCGACGCTCTCCTCCAGCGCCTCTTTCGGGACGTCCCCGTTCGGAAGGTGATGGACGAGCACCCCGGGGCCATCGGTCCAGAGGAGACCGTGGAAGAGCTGGTGCGCCACCACTTCCTGGAACGCGGCCTGCGGGCCCTCCCGGTGCAGCAGGACGACCGCCTGGTGGGCATCGTCACCCTGAGCGACGTGAAGCCCGTGCCGCCAGAGCGTTGGGCGACGACCCGGGTGGCCGAGATCATGACCCGCCCGCCGCTCCACGCAGTGGCGCCGGAGGCCCCCGTCGCCGAGGCCCTCAACTTGATGGCCGTCCACGACGTGAACCAGTTGCTGGTTGTCCGCCAGGAGCGCCTGGTGGGGTTCCTCCGCCGGGCCGACATTATCCGCTATCTTCAGGTGCTCGCCGAGTTGGGACTGGAGGAGGCCGTGCGCCGGGGCGTGTCCGATCGGGGGCCCAGGGGGACCCCCTAGAGGCTATTCGGGAAACCCTCACCCCCTGTACCCCCTCTCCCTTGCCAAGGGAGAGGGGGAAGAAAAGATAGCTGGGGGACACCCCCAGACCCCCGCCATCCCGACCCGTCGGGATGGACTCCCCCGAGACGAATTTCCGAACAGCTTCTAGCTGCCGGGCGACCCGCCGCTACTGCTCGCCCTCCTCGTTAGCGTGCCCGTCCACCGAAGGCTCTTGGGCCAGGAGCGCCCCTTTGGGAAGGACCTTTCCGGCGGCCCGGGGCATGGTGTCCCGAACGTTCCTCACGCGCCTGTCCATGCACGCGATGGCCGCCACCTCGTCGTCCTCCTCCATCTTGACGATCCAGACCCCCTGCGTGCGACGGCTCACGAGGCGGAGCTCCTCCAGGCTGGTGCGCGTGACCTGGGCCCGCCGGGAGATGATGACGATCTCCTGGCCCTCATGCACCACCTGCGCGGCGGCCACGAGGCCGCTGTCCGCGGTGATGCGGAAGGTCTTGAGGCCGACGCCTCCCCGGCTCTGGCGGCTGTACTGCTCCAGCGAGGTGGGTTTCCCCCGCCCCCGCTGGCTGATGACCAGGAGCTGGCCCTCGGGATGGACCACGTCCATGGCGATCAGGTGGTCGTCATCCCGCAACCGCATGCCCCGCACGCCTCCTGCCGCCCGGGAGCGGCGTGGCGCCTGCGCCACGGGGAAGCGAATAGAAAAGCCCTGCCGGCTCACCATGATGACGTCGGCGGCCTCCTCCACCAGCCGCGCCGAGATGAGCTCATCCTCGGCCTTCAGGTGGATGGCCGCCAGGCCGTTGGCCCGGAGGTTGACCAGGGAGCGCAGGGCCATCCGCTTCACCTGTCCCCGCAGCGTCGCCAGCAGCAGGTCCCTGGACTCCTGGAGGGACGGGACGGCCATCATCGCCTTGACGTGCTCGTCGGGCTTCAACTGGATGGCCGCCACCAAGGGCATGCCTCGGGTGGTCCGGGAGCTGTCGGGGGGGAGTTCGTAGACGCGGGTGCCGTAGACGCGGCCCCGGTTCGTGAAAAAGAGCAGGAGATCGTGGGTGTCGGCCACCAGGATGTGGTGGAGGTCGTCATCCTGCCGGACCGCTTGGCCCCGCACTCCCTTGCCACCCCTGTGCTGGAGGCGATAGGTGCTGGAAGGGACGCCTTTGATGTACCCCCGTTGGCTCAGGGTCACCACCATCTCCTGGTGGGGCACCAGCTCCTCCTTGGTGAATTCCGAAGGCATCTCGTCGGTCACCAGGGTGCGCCTCTCGTCCCCGTATTTCTCCTGGAGCTGGTGGGTCTCCTCTTTCACCACCCCCACCACCTTGGCCGGGTCGGCGAGCAAGGCTTGCAGTTGGGCGATGCTCCGGGTGAGGTCTCGATACTCCGTCTCCAGGCGCTGCCGCTCCAGGGCAGCCAAGCGCCTGAGCTGCATGTCCAGAATGGCCTGGGCCTGCACCTCGTCCAGGCCGAAACGCTCCATGAGCCCCGCGCGCGCTGCCTCCACATCGGGGGCGGCCCGGATGAGCTGGATGACCGCCTCCAGGTTCTGGAGGGCAATGCGGAGGCCCTCCAGAATATGCACGCGGGCCTGCGCCTTCTTGATCTCGTACTCCGAGCGGCGGCGGACCACCTCGGCCCGGAAGTCGATGTAGTGCTGGAGCAGTGCCTTGAGGGAAAGCGTGCGGGGCTCTCCGTTGACCAGGGCCAGCAAGTTGATGGCAAAGGAAGACTGGAGGGCGGTGTGCTTGAACAGGTTGTTCTTCACCCGCTGAACCTGGGCGTCCCTCCTGAGCTCGATCACCACCCTTAGGCCGTGCCGGTCCGACTCGTCCCGAACGTCGGTAATGCCTTCGATCTTCCGGTCCTTGGCCAGTTGGGCGATCTTCTCCACCAGCGCCGCCTTGTTGATCATGTACGGGATCTGGGTGACCACGAGCTGGTAGCGGCCACCTCGGGCCAGCTCCTCCACCTCCATGATGGC
The DNA here is from genome assembly GCA_016202425.1 of Chloroflexota bacterium. GTDB lineage: Bacteria > Chloroflexota > Dehalococcoidia > Lucifugimonadales > JACQOS01 > JACQOS01. The sequence goes on along the minus strand of JACQOS010000183.1, from coordinate 1,772 downwards.
CCTTTGCACCACCTGGCCCCGGCCCTGCTCATAGGCATCCCGCAGCCGCTGCCGGGCCAGGATGCAGGCCCCCGTGGGGAAATCGGGGCCCTGGACGAACTGCATCAGCGCTTCCACCGTGGCCTCGGGGTGGTCGATGAGGTGGTCGACCGCGGCGCAGACCTCGCTCAGGTTGTGGGGCGGGATGCTGGTGGCCATGCCCACGGCGATCCCGGTGGCACCGTTGATCAGCAGGTTCGGCAGGCGGGCAGGAAGCACCGCGGGCTCTTTCAGCGAGCCGTCGAAGTTGGCCACGAATGCCACGGTCTCGCGCTCGATGTCCACCAGCATCTCCTGGGCGATGGGCGCCAGGCGGGCCTCCGTGTAGCGCATGGCCGCGGGGGGGTCGTTGTCGACACTGCCAAAGTTCCCCTGGCCATCAATGAGGGGGTAGCGCATGGAGAACTCCTGGGCCATGCGCACCATGGCGTCGTACACCGGGACGTCGCCGTGCGGATGGTACTTGCCCAGGACCTCTCCCACGATCCTCGCGCTTTTCTTGTAGGCGCTGCCTGCCTGGAGCCCCAGCTCGTGCATGGCGTACATGATGCGCCGCTGGACTGGCTTCAGGCCGTCCCGGACATCGGGCAGCGCCCGGGACACGATGACGCTCATGGCGTAGTCCAGGTAGGAACTACGCAGCTCTTCTTCGATCTTGACGGGGCGAGGCGTTCCGGTGGTCATCATTCCTCCTGCGACGCGAGGTCAAAGCGACCCTGGTCTCCCAGGGCCAGTGTGCCGATTTCGCACGACAGGGTTACTATACCAGATGCTTCTCGCAGTTCCAAGCCATAGCCTTGGTCCCGGAGCCCACGCTCCATGAGGGACGAGAGGCGAGGCACAGCCAGAACGGCATCCGGCGGGGCGACAGGGGCATGTTGCCCAGCGAGGTCAGGGGCGGCCCACGCCCTGGTGCCTCCGCAGGGCCCGGCCTGCCCTCTCCACAAAGGCCTCGAAGAGCCTCCCGAAGGCCCTGGGCACCTCCTCTTCCCGCTCGGGGTGGCACTGGACCCCGATGACCCAGTCGTGGGCCGGGCTCTCCAGGGCCTCCACGAGGCCGTCCTGGACAGAGTAGGCCGTTGCCAGCAGAGGAGGCGCTTTCTGGGCGTCCCGGAGCCCCTGGTGATGGCGGCTGTTGACCCGCAGGAAACCCCCTGCGCCCAGGATCGCCGCCAGCTTCGAGCCCGGAGCGAGGTAGACCTGGTGGTACGCTGAGCCCCAACCCCCGTCCTGCCCTACCACCTTGTGGTGCGGCAGGTCCTGGATGAGCTTGCCCCCCATGAAGACGTTGAGGAACTGCATGCCGCGGCAGATGGCCAGCACCGGCAGGTCGCGTTCCAGGGCCGCTGCCAGCAGCGACCGCTCCAGCTCGTCCCTCGCCCGGTTGACCTCCACTCCCGCTCCAGGGTTCGGGGCCGCACCGTACAGGGCAGGATCAACGTCTTCGCCGCCGGACAGGAGAAGGCCCGAGGCCCCGTCCAGCGCATCCCGCGCCCGCCCAGGAGCGTCTGGCAGGGCAAGCCGCACCTGAGCACCACGACGTTCTACCACTCGCTGGTAGGCAAGAGCCGCCGCTTCCGTACTGGCAGTGACGATGACAACGGGCAGCATGAGGGCTGTTGCTCTTTTCCCTCTGTCCATACGTTTCACCATAGCATTAGCAGGCTGCTGAAAAAGGAGGAGTCCAGAGGGGCGCAGCCCCTTTGGCGGGGGTCTGGGGGTGTCCCCCAGAT
>JACQOS010000181.1 GCA_016202425.1 Chloroflexota bacterium | reverse complement strand
TCGCAGGTACGCTGCAACGCTGGTGCATGGGGGTACAGGGGGTGAGGGTTTCCCGAATAGCCTCTAGTACTTGGTTGCGAGAATCAGCGTAACGCCAGTTGACACGATCCTTACTCCCTTCCCTTTCGGCGTCACAAGCTGGCACGGACGGTCCAGGCCATGAACAGGAGGAGGCGACGGTGAGCAACGACAAGCCCAAGTATGGGTCCGACGTCATGGTGGAGGTGCTGCGCCGGTTGGGAGTGGAGTACGTGTTCCTGAACCCCGGCGCGACCCTTCGGGGCCTGCATGAGTCCATCGTGAACTACGGAGGCAACGCGAAACCGGAGATGATCCTGTGCACCCACGAAGAGACCGCCGTGGCCATGGCGTGGGGCTACTACTGCGCCACCGGCAGGCCCCAGGTGGCCATGGTGCACGACATCCTCGGGCTGCAGCACGCCACCATGGCCATCTTCTCGGCGTGGCGAAACCACGCGCCCATCCTGGTGCTGGGAGGCACGGAGCCCCTGGAGGCGACTCACAGGAGGCCCTGGATAGACTGGATCCAGTCGGCCCAGGTCCAGGCGGAGCTAGTACGCAATTACGTCAAGTGGGACGACCAGCCCATGGGACTGGAAAGCGCCGTGGAGTCGCTCCTGCGCGGCTACCAGATCGCCATGACGGAGCCGCGCGGCCCGGTGTACATCGCTTTCGATGCCGAGCTCCAGGAGGCGGAGGTCCCCGAGGGGTTTGCGCTCCCCGACTTCAGCCGATTCCCGACGCCCCTCCCGCCGGCGGGCAATGCCCAGGGAGTCCGCCGGGTGGCGGAGGTCCTGGCCCGCTCCGAGTGGCCGGTCCTGTTGGTGGAGGGCATGGGCGGCTCGCCCGGCGGCACCGAGGCCCTCAGGTCCCTGGCGGAGCTTCTCGGGGCGCCCGTCATCGCGGTAGGCCCTGCCTTCAGCCTGTCCAACCATCACCCCCTGAACGTCACGGGGGCCAGCGAGGAGGTCCTACGCGATGCCGACCTGGTGGTCGCCGTGGGGGTGAAGCACCTGGAGTTCATGCTGAAGAAGGCCCCAGCGGAACCCACCGAGTTCCGCGACCTCCCTGGAGGCCACGGCGGCCACATGCGCTACGGGTTCCAGAGCATCGTCCGGGAAGGGACGCCCATCGTCCGCATCGGCCTGGAGGACTACGCCATCCGGCCCTGGTCGGAAGCCCAGGGCAGGCTCACGCCCGCCGATTTCCCCGTCCTGGGCCACCCGCCGCAGGTGCTTCAGGACCTGGTCCAGCACTGCCAGGGCCTGGCCGGCGGAGCCAGCTTTCGACGCCGGATGGAAAACCGCAGGACCAGGGTCCAGCAGCTCCACGAGACGCTGGCCAGGAACGCGGAGGTGGAGCTGCGGGAGCGGCGATGGAGCACCCGGCCGATCTCGACGCCGAGGCTGGCCGCGGAGGTGTGGGAAGCTATCAAGGGCGAGGACTGGGTGCTGGCCCACGGCTCCCTGAGCGGATGGGAACAGAGGCTCTGGGACGTGGAGGCCGACCGGTGGGTGGCGGCAGAAGGGGGCGTGGGCATGGGGATGGGAGCCGCCATGGGGGCGGCCCTGGCCTACCGCGGCTCCGGCAAGGTCTGCGTGAACATCCAGAACGACGGCGACCTGCTCTACACGCCCGGCTCCCTCTGGACCGCCTCCCACTACCGCCTGCCCATGCTCACGGTCATGTTCAACAACAGGTCCTATTTCCAGGACGAGGGGCATCAGGTGGTCCTCTCCCGCCAGCGCGGACGGCCTACGGAGACCAGCGCCGTGGGCGTCCGGCTGGAGGACCCGGCCACCGACTTCGCCACCCTCGCCCGCAGCTTTGACATCTACGCCGAGGGGCCCATCGAGGACCCGGACCAGGTGGCGCCCAGCCTACAAAGGGCCATCCAGGTGGTGAAGGAGGGAAAGCCCGCCCTGGTGGACACGGTGACCCAGGGGAGGTAGCGAAGGGGCTGGCCCTCACGCCGGGCGCCGGCGGAGGAAGTCCCGGTGGGCCAGCAGGCCCTCGCGCACGAAGGCCTCGACGCCCTCGTTGGCCTTGGCATCCACCGGGAACACCTTCCGGTCCCAGCCTGGCTGCGCGGAGTCCCGGCCCAGGAGAAGGCGGGCCTCCTGCGCGAACCGGTCGCTCTCCGGCAGGCCCTTGCGGACGTTGATGGCGATAACGTGGGCGTGCTCGGTCTGGCCTGCCTTCATCAACGTGATGACGTCGCCCAGGGGGGCCAGCACCACCACAAAGGTGTCCACCAGTCGGTGAATCCCCACATCCACCTGCCCCGCCCCCGCCGTCTCCACAAGCACCACGTCGGAATACGTGCCTGTGGCCCGAAGGATGGCCGGCAGGCCCCGGGTGAGGGCTTCGGGAGCGCCGCGGGTGGCCAGGCTCCGGATGAACACCCCTGGGTCCAGGTAGGAGTCCCGCATGCGGACCCTGTCCCCCAAAAGGGCGCCGCCGCTGCGCTCCGACGTGGGGTCAATGGCCAGGACGGCGACCCGCAGGCCCTCCTGTCGCAAAAGGGGTATCACCCGGCTGATGAGGGTGCTTTTCCCAGAGCCTGGGGCACCGCTGATGCCTACGGTGTGCGCGGTGGGCTGGACAGCGCCCAGCCCTTCCCGGGCCAGCAGGTCGTCCGCTTGCTCCGGGCGGTCGTGGAGCAGGGTGATGAGACGGCCGAGGCGCTGCCGCTCAGTGTCGGGAATCGCGCTCATGGACCAGGCCGACCTTCTCTCGACGGTCTACCTCCGAGGCGACGCGCTGGACGATCTCCTGGAGGGGCGTGTCCGGGGGGAAGAGAGGCCCGATCCCCAGGCGTTCCTCGATGAACCGCCGGTCGTCCGGCAGCAGGATGCCTCCGCCGGTGATGAAGATATCGTCGCCGCCGTAGTGGCGAAGCTCCTCCTTCAGCCTGCTGAAGAAGACGGTAGGGGACCCGATATGGGTGCTCAGCCCCACGACGTCCGCGTCCTCTTCCACGGCCGCCTTGGCTACCTCCTTCATGGAGCAATGGAGGCCAGCGTACACCACCTCGGCCCCCATGTGCCGGAAGACGTCGGCCAGGATCCAGATCCCCCTGGTGTGGCCGTCCAGGCCTCCCTTGGCCATCAGGATGCGTGTGGGCCGGGAGAAACGTCGCCCCTGGGTGATGGCCTCCAGCTCCTGGTTGGAAAGGGTAGGCGAGATGACGTCCCGCTCCTTGTACTCGCCCCAGACCTGCTGAAGGGCCTTGGAGACCTCACCCACGGTGGCGTAAGTGGAAACGGCCGCCATGAGGGAGGGCATCAGGTTCTCCCCCACCTCGGCGGCCCGCTGGAGCTCCCCGAGCGCCCTGCGGACATCCTCTCGCGAGCGCTCCTCCTTCACCCGGCGCAGCCGCTGGAGCTGGCGTTGCTCGAACCCCTTCCGGGCGTTGAGCTCCCCCAGCAGCTCCTGGAGGTCCTCCTCCGCCTCTTCCGCATCCTGGAAGGCGTTGACGCCGACGATCTTCCGTTCGCCGGTCTCCACCCTTCTCTGGTCCTTGAGGGCGCTGGCGTGGATGGCCCTCTGGGGATAGTAGGCCTCGATGGCCGCCTCCATGCCGCCTAAACCTTCGATGTTGGCCATCTCCTGCCGGGCCTCTTGCTCCAACTTGTCGGTCAGGTGCTCGATGACCCATGAGCCGCCCAGGGGGTCCACCCACCGGGTGACCTCCGTCTCTTCCTGAAGGACCTGCTGGGTCCGAACAGCTACCTTGAGAGCCTTTTCCGTGGGAGTGCTGTACACCTCGTCGTACGAGTTGGTATGGATGCTCTGTGCCCCGCCCAGCATGGCTGCCAGGCACTGCACCGCCACCCGGACGATGTTGCTCATGGGCTCCCGGCGGGTCAGGGAGCAACCGGCGGTCTGGGCATGAATGCGGCACCACAGGGACCGAGGGTCCGTGGTGCCCATGCGGTCCCGCATGGTGGCCGCCCACAGCCTTCGGGCGGCCCGAAGCTTGGCCACCTCTTCCAGGAAGTCGTTGTGGATATCGAAGAAGAACGAGAGCCGAGGGGCGAACTCGTCCACGTCCAGGCCCCGCTCCCGGGCCTTCTGGACGTACCACGCGCCATCGGCAACGGTGTAGGCGAGCTCCTGGACGGCGGTGGCGCCCGCCTCACGGATGTGGTACCCGCTGATGGACACGGGATGCCACCGAGGGGCGTGGCGGGAGCAGAACTCGATGGTGTCCACCACAAGCTGGCCCCCCTTGCTCACGGGGAACAACCACTCTTTCTGGGCGATGTACTCCTTCAAGATATCGTTCTGGGTGGTGCCGCCAAGCTGGTCCAGGGAGATGCCCCGCTTCTGGGCCATGGCGAAGTACATGGCCAGGATGGCAGCGGCCGGAGCGTTGATGGTCATGGAGACCGTGACCTGGTCCAGGGGGATACCGCTGAAGAGGTCCTCCATGTCGGCCAGGGTATCCACGGCGACGCCATCCCAACCCACGTGGCCTTCGCAGAGGGGATCGTCCGAGTCCCGCCCCATGAGAGTGGGGAGATCGAAGGCAGTGGAGAGCCCTGTGCCACCCAGCCTCAATATCGTCTTGAACCGCTGGTTGGTATCGGGCGCCAGGCCATGGCCGGCGAACTGGCGGATGGTCGGCCTTCTCCCCCGGTACATCGTGGCGTAGATCCCGCGGGTAAAGGGGTACTCCCCGGGGTCGCCCACGCGCTGGCGATAGTAGCCCTCCACCACCTCCAGGACAGCCCGGCGCTTCTTCTCGGGAAGCAACTCCAGCCATCCTCCCAGCAGGTCCTGGGGCCTGAGCACGCCATCTTGTTCCGACATGGGACCCTCTCACCACCTTGTGCCATGTTATCCGCCTGCCCCGGGAAAAGCAATGAGCGGGAAGCTGCGTCGGGCCGGGCAACCGGGGCCGCGACGCTGCCCCGAGGTGAAGGAGCGCGAGACGGCGCCTCCGGCGAGCCGTCATGGCGAAAAGGATTGTGAATGACACCACAATGTTGCAAAAACCGCTCCTTCCCGCTAGAGTTCGTGTACGGTTTGGGCAAAGGCAGCCGGAGCCCCGCGGAGACGGGCCCGCCGAGGGCATGGGCGACAGGAGCCTGGCAGATGCAAGGGCCCGGCAGGAGGTGCCACCATGACCAGCCTGTGGAACGTGGGAGTTGGCACTGGCGATTGGGGAACGCTGGCGGCAGCAGTCCTGCTGGCAGGTGGGGCCTTCGCCATCCTTGGCGGTCGGGGGCCTCTCTTCGCCAGGGTCGCTCCGGGGCGTGCGGCTATCCTGGGATGGGTCTCCTGGCCGGCGAGGCGCCCAAAGAGGACGCCCGCAGACCTGCATCCTCCCACGCAGGGAGACGGCCCAATAGCCTCCGGAGAGAAGCACCTGCTGCGGCACGCGGACATCCTGAGGCATCTGTCCGAGGAGCAGATCGCCAAGATAGCCTCGCAGAGCCAGCTCTTCCAGGCCCCCGCAGGGTGGGTGTTGGGGACCGCGGGAGAGCGGGGCCACTATCTGTTCATCATCCTGAGGGGCAAGGCCCAGCTCTCCGCCCACACCGGCGCGGGGGAGATCACCGTGCGCATTGCGGGGCCAGGGGAGTCGTTCCCCCTGGCAGCCCTGGTGGGCTCGGGGAACCTGATCACCTCCGCCTCGGCCATGACGGACATGGAGCTGCTGGCGATTCCCCGGACCACCCTCCTGGAGCTTTGCGCGGCGGACCCCGCCATCGGCATGGGTGTATACCAGGCCATGGCAGAGATCCTGGCGGAACGCTACCGAAAGACCCTGGGCCACCTGAGCGCCGGCGCCGAGCGAGCGCTGAAGGAGGCCGAGTTCTGGGTCAACATGTAGGCCAGTCCCATGGAGGATGGGCCCCCAGGTAGCCTCCAGCCCCGGAGGCTACCCCTTACGCCGGCCCCGCCGATGCGTTAGACTAGAGGCCAGGGACCTGCGGGCACGGGCTGGCCGCCCGCTGGTCCGGGATCATGAGAGGTAGTTTGCCACTATGCCACCGCTGGACGATCTGTTCCTTGCCCTTATCATAGGCTATCTGTTTGGCTCCATCCCCGTGGCCGCTCTGGTGAGCAGGTACCGCCGGGTGGACATCTTCGCCACCGGGACCCGCCTGGCGGGAGCCGCCAACGTGTGGCGCAACGTTGGGCGGCGGGAAGGGGTCATTGTTTTCGCCGGCGACGTGGCCAAAGGGACACTCGCCATCATGGTGGCGCAGCGCTTCGGCCTCCAACAGGCCCAACTGCTTCTCCCTGTCCTGATGGTCCTCATGGGACACTGGAACTCCGTCTTGACCCGCTTCCGGGGCGGCGACGGCGTGGCCGTAGGTCTGGGCATGACGGTGGCGATGGTGCCCTTCTACGGGCTCATCGCCTCCGTCTTCGGACTGACCGTTGCCTTCATCGCCAAGGGCACCGGTCACCAGCCCACCATCTGGGGTGGCCTCGCCTGCTACGGGCTGCTCTTGTCCCGGGCCCTGCTGTTCCAGCAGCACATGCCGGAGAGCCTGTCGCTGGTGGTCATGGCTCTGCTTGTCCTCGGGCACGGCGTAGTGAGCCACTGGAGACACCGGGCAGCCCCCAACTAGAGGCTATTCGGGAAACCATCACCCCCTGGCCCCCTCTCCCGCCTGAGGCGGGAGAGGGGGAGAGAACGAACCTGGGGGACACCCCCAGGCCCCTGCCATCCCGACCCGTCGGGATGGACTCCCCCAGAAGGAGTTTTGAGACAGGTTCCTGAAGACCACCGGGGGGAAGCAGCAGGGCAGGAAGCCCGCCTACAGCGTTGGCCTCATGGAGTGCCAGGGCGTCGCCTGCTCGTAGGCGTAGGCGACCCGCAGGACGGTCGCCTCCTGGAACGGCTTCCCCGCAATCTGTAGGCCCACGGGCAGCCCCTGCTCGTCGAAGCCGCACGGGACGCTGATGGCGGGCAGGCCCGTGATGTTGAACAGGCGGCTGAACAGGGTGAGCAGGGCCTGGGTGGTCCGCTCCTCGCCGTGGATGGTCACCGCCACCTCCCCCAACCGGGGCGCGGTGATAGGGGTCATGGGGGCCACCAGCACATCCAGAGGCTCCATGGCACCCAGGACCCGCTGGATCAACCGCCTGCGGCCCTGCTGGCCTCGCAGGTACTCGACGGCGGGGATCTGGAGGTTGGCCTGGAGACGGGCCAGCACCTCCTGGGAGTAGGCCTCGGGCTGCTCTCGGAGCCAACGCCGGTGAAAGGCCGCCGCCTCGCTGCCCAGGACGGCGGTGGAGACGGCAGCGGCCTCCTCCAGGACCGGTAGCGACACCTGCTGGACGGCGATTCCCATCTCCTCCAGCACCCGCACGGCAGCCTCCACGGCCCGAAGGACCCCTGGCTGCACGGCCGCCATCCATTCGTAGAGAATGCCGGCGCGCAGGCCACGCACCCCTTGCTTCATGGCGGCGCGGTAGTCGGGCACGGGCAACGCGCTGGAGGTAGGGTCCCGGGAGTCGTGGCCCGCCATGGCCCCCAGGAGGATGGCGGTATCCTCCACGGTCCTGGCCATGGGCCCGACGTGGTCCAGCGACCAGGCCAGGGGGATGGCCCCGTAGCGGCTCACCCGCCCATAGGTGGGCTTCAGGCCCACCACGCCGCAGAGGGCTGCGGGGACCCGAATGGAGCCCCCGGTGTCGGAACCCGTGGCAGCGGGGAGCAGCCCCGCCGCCAGGGCCACCGCCGACCCGCTGCTGGAGCCTCCGGGGAGCCGGTCCGGGCCCCACGGGTTCGACGGAGTCCCGTAGTGGGGGTTGGTGCCCGTGATGCCGAAGGCGAACTCGTGCATGTTCAGCTTGCCCACGACGACGCCCCCAGCCGACCTGAGCCGCGCCACGCTGGTGGCATCCTCGATGGGCACGTAGCGGGCGAGGATCCTGGAGCCAGCGGTGGTGGCAACGCCCTTGGCCCAGAAGAGGTCCTTGATGCCCACGGGCACGCCGTGGAGCGGACCCAGGTAGGCGCCTGACACCACGGCCTGCTCCGCAGCTCGGGCCTCCTCCATCGCCGCTTTGTCCGTCAGGGCGATGAAGGCGTGGAGGGACCTGTCCCGCTCCCCGATGCGATCCAGGAGCGCTCGGAGCAGCTCCACCGGGGAGAGCTTCCGCGCCCTCAGGAGGTCTCCCAGTTGGGCAACGGTGAGGTAGGCCACGTCCCGGGAGGGCATACCCGCCATTCTAGCCGTCCGGCAGGGCCGGGGCAACGGGCGCTATGATCAACCGCTCGTGGTGAGCCTAGTTTACCCTGAGCGCAGCCGAAGGGAACCATACGAGCGGAGGAAAAGTCCCGCTCATGTCCTTCGACGGTGCTC
>JACQOS010000001.1 GCA_016202425.1 Chloroflexota bacterium | reverse complement strand
CGGATCACCCGCGGTTCTCACAGGCTGCTCCCGCGCTCCCGCCAGCAGGACGGCGATGATGCCGGTAAGGAAGATGCCGTCGAACGTGCCCGCCCCCCCGATGGAGGCCACGGGCGCGCCGAGATTCTGAAGATTTCCCAGGTTCAAGAGGTCGGCCCCGATCAGTGTCCCGATGGTCCCGGCGATGAAGGCGGTGCGGGGGGCCGCCCACGGATCGAGAAGAACAGCCGCGGCTGCGGTGACCAGGGAAGGGAGAAGCGGCGGCAGCGCGATCCCGACACCCGGCACCGGTTGCGCAAGAAGGTAGGTCACAACCGTCACCACGCCGAGGGCCAGCAGGCTCCGCCGGGTGATCCCATAGCGGGCTATCAGGTATGTGCTCAGCGCCACGGGAATTATGGCGCCGCCCAGGTTGACGGCAAGGACTGTGCTTCCCCGTTCCACGACGCGCGGGATGACGTATTGCATGCCGAAGAAATTCATGATCGTCGGTTCCACGACGCGCTCTGCCGGAAGCTGGGCCACCGGGATGTTCATCCCGCTGCCCAGCAGGGCGGCGAAGAGCACGACGAGGGCCGCCCGGCGGCTCAAGCCCAGGCGCTCATACACATAGCCGATGAGGACGTAGCGGAGCAGGACGAAGGCAAGGCCCAGGAGCAGGAGAAAGGCCAGAAGGTACAGTGGGGGATGAGGGAAGAAGTGCAGATCGTAGGGCCGCATCGATGCCTCCGGATCTTGAGGCGCCGGACACTATCCGACGCCGGTGAAGAAACTCAGGAGCAGGACCGCCAGGACAAAAAGAGTGATCCCGGTGTAAAGCCAATCCCGCTGGGCCAGGAAAAAGACGACCGAGAGGGCCACCCGCACCACCGGCGTGGCGATGAGCAGGAGCATCCCCAGACCGATGATGGCGTAGGGTTTTCCGGCTGCCGCCCCGGTGAGGACGGCCTTGAGGGAGGTGGGGAAGAAACCGGGACCATGGGCCTGGTGGAAGGCGAGCAGGTCCGGCAGGTGGTGGGGGAGCACCCTGGCGTACCCGGTATCCCGTGTCAGGGCGAACCACAGGATGCCCGCCAGGATGACCGCCGCGCTCAGCAAAACGCCGGCCCGCAAGGCGTAGCTGATCGCCAGCTCCATCCAGGTCAGAGGCTCCATGCCCCCGGTCACGTGGTTCGCTTTCTCCTGGGTCACCGGACGGATCCCTCGATTCCGCGCCAGATCATCTGCATCGCTATCACGATCAGCACCACCAGAAAGATCCACCGGATGGCGGCCCCGCGGAGGCGCAGAAGCAGGCGGGTGCCCACGACGGTCCCCAGCAGGATGCCGAGGGCCACCGGCGCCGCGATGAACGGGTGGATGTCGCCCCGGAGAAAATAGATGCCCGCGCTGGCCGCTGCCGTGACGCCGATCATGAAGTTGCTCGTGGTGGTGGAGACCTTGATGGGAGCCCGCATCATGCTATCCATGGCGATGACCTTGAACACGCCACTCCCGATGCCCAAGAGGCCCGAGATGACCCCCGCGATCCACATCATGCCGAAGCCCTGCGGGACCCCCGTGATCCGGTAGTCCACCCGGCGATTGAGGGCGGGGTCAAAGTAGGCCCCGTGCAGGCGCAGGCGCGTGGCCAACGCGCTGCCCATCACTCCCGCCGGCACGTCCTCCTCCCGGCCGCGATACATGGTCCAGGCCGCGTGGGCCAGGACCAGCCCGAAGACCACCGAGAGGACGCGGCCGGGGAGCCACCCGGCCACCCACGCCCCCGTCACCGCGCCGGTGGTGGTTGCCATCTCCAGGAACATTCCCAACCGGAGATTGGTGATCCTGTCCTTCACGTAGGTGGCGGCGGCGCCGCTGGAGGTGGCGATGACGGAGACGATGCTGGCCCCAATGGCGTAGTGGATGTTGAGGCCGGCCATGAGCGTGAGGATCGGGACGATGATGACCCCGCCCCCGAGTCCCAGGAGGGCCCCCAGGGTCCCCGCCACCACCGAGGACAAAAACAGGATTGCGAAGAACGTCAGTGGCTCCATTGCCGATACCCCTTGGCCAGGACGCGCGCACCCAGGTCCGTTGCAGTATAGACTGCTGGCGAAAAAATGGGAGCAGGAATTGGGTCGAGGGGCTTCCGCAGGCGCTTGGGCATCCCCCGGCCACCGCCGCCCGTGGTTGCCGCTCATCCTCGGCAGGTGGAGGCATGGACCACCTTCAGCGGAACGTCCGGCATCTCCGCCGAGATTCAAAGACCTGCCCGACAGCCCACATCCCGGCATCGCGCCGGGTGGACGACGCCGCTCCCCGCCTTGGACAGGGACGCCGCGGCACCCTGCGTGGTCGGCGTGGCCTGGCCGGAGAAAGGCCTTGACACACCAACCGGCCTG
>JACQOS010000176.1 GCA_016202425.1 Chloroflexota bacterium | reverse complement strand
GCCAGGAAGGGGGAAGAAATTGTATCTGGGGGACACCCCCAGACCCCCGTCAAAGGGGCTTCGCCCCTCTGGACTCCCCATTTTCAGCAGCCTGCTGGGCGACGCTTTTGCTCCTCTCTCGGGCTGCTCCCTTGCGTGAGCCGCCAGGACGTTCGTTAGACCGTCGCGAGGATCGCCAGGCCCACGGCTACCACGGTGCCGCCCAGGCCCACGCGCACCCGTTCCCTGTGGCGCAGGTTCCAGTGGGCCAGGCGGTTCAGAGTCGGCCGGGCAGAGGCGGCGCCCAGGATGGCCACCAGCGGCACCACGAACATGACGTTGTAGAGCAGCAGGTAGAGGTAGGAGCGAAGGAAACTCTCCTGGAGCGCCAGCATACTGAGCACCGCCAGGTAGACGGCGCCACTGCACGGCACCGTGCACAGGCCTACCAGGGTTCCCAGCCCCAGCATGGTCACCAGCGAAGCCCGCTGCCCCCACCGGTGGACAAGGTCGCCCAGGGCTCCAGGCGCCCCCAGCCGCGGACCCCAGCCAGGGAGGAAGAAGTCCTTGAGCATCCAAAGGCCCAGGAGCACGGAAGCCAACGCTCCCACCCGGGCCCCCACGTGGTTCTGGGTCAGGACGGCGGAGGCCCGCAGCAGGCCTAGCCCCAGCGCCAGGTAGGTCCCGAAGATGGCCAGGATGAAAGCTCCGCCGTAAAGGAGAAGCGTGGTGCGCGCCGTCTTGGCCCCGGGGTCTCCCAGCCCTCGGTACGTCGAGGCGATGGCAGCAGCGAACAGGAGCAGCACGGTGAAGGCGCACGGGTTGATGCCGTCCACCAGACCAGCCAGCACCACCGCAGACAGCGCGACCGGGGTCGCAGTGAACGGGGCTCCTCCGCGGTAGAGATTGGCAGGGGTCTGCCAGACTCCCGCCGCCAGTCCCAGGGCCAGGACCAGGACCGCCGCCAGTGATGCCCCCGCGAGGGCACGCCGTCCGGTCACTGCTAGCTCCTCACTGCCAGGGTGCCCACCATGGCAGGGTTCTCGCGGCCCCCGCAGCAGACATCGCAGTAGAACTCGAACTCCCCGGCCTTGCCCGGAGTAAACGTGAACTCTTTTGTCGTCTGTGGCGGCACCTTCACGTCCAGGGAGTCCAGCTCGTCAATGGCAAACTGGTGCCAGCCACCGCCATCGGTGTGGAACTGGGTGTCCCTGTTCACAAATCGAAGCGTCAGGGGCTCCCCCGTCTTCGCCTCGATACGGAACGGGGCGAAGCCCGCCATGGAGAGCTGGACCGTCACCGCACCGGGGTTCCCCTCCTCCAGGGGCTTGAGCGCTGGCCACAGGAAGTACGCAGCCGTGCCCAGGACGACCAAGACTGTCAGTCCAAAGGTGGCGGCCCTCAGGCCAGAAAGGCGGCTGCCGGGCTTCCTCCCGGGGCGGCGTCGCAGGCTCTCGTTGCGCGCTTCCTTTCGCGTCACGTTTTTTCCCGTTGTTCGCACCTTCTCACTCGTGGGCATCAGCAGCCTCCCTCATCCAGGTCGTCCACACCAGCTCCTTGGGGACAAAGCGCCAGCGCAACGTCTTCTCCGCTTGCGTCGGGTCATTGCTGCGGATGTCCACAGCGAACACGTGCTCCTCTTCCATGCCCTTGTGCATGCCCATGAAGAGCGGCAGCGCCAGCGTGGTGCTCGCTCCCGGCTGGATGGTGGTCGCACCGACCACCGCCTGGGGCGGTCAGCACCCTTTCTCCACCCGTACCTGGGTTGCTCCCTCCAGGACCAGGGGTGCATCGCCGACATTGCGCAGGGTGAACTGCTCGTACAGGGGCCAGTCGAAGGGGACAGTGCCTATGTCAACGACCTCCTTGTCCACCTGGAGGCGAGGCCCTTTCCCCTCGGCTGCTCCCGCCTCGGCCACAGCGAAACGCACCGAGGCTGTGGCGACGGGCAGGAGAGGGTCGTTGGACGCCAGGCCCACCGTCAGCCGGTGGGGACCCAGTCGCTGGTGCTGGCCCAGCTTGATGGGGAGCACCACCACCTCCCCAGGCTGGATCGTGGCGCCCTCCTTCGCCGTCTCTGCCACCGTGCACCCCTCTTCTGCCGAGATGGTGGGAGGCTCGACCCTGAGCAGGGACTTTCCCCGGTTCATCACCAGGAACGTCACCGTTCCCTGCTGATCTCGGGCCACCGTCCCCAGGTCAACCCCCAGCTTATCCAGGGCCAGGGCAGGGGCTTCCGACGCCGCGCCCGGGGAAGGAGCGGTCTGGTCGGTCTCGGTCAGGCGGAGCTCAGCTTCCGACGCCGCGCCTGGGGAAGGAGCGGCCGCCAGCGACGGCTCTACCTGTTCAGCGGGCGCGCATCCCAGGGATAGGGCCAACAGCAACCCCGTCGCCATGGCTATCCCTCGGGCGCCTGCTCTTGTGTTCACGGCGTCTTCACCTTTCCCGCCGAGAGGAAGCGCTGCTCCGTCGTGCCGCCGGGGCACGGGCCCTGAGGACGTAGACGGCGCCCGCCATGGCCGCGATAAAGGTGACCATGGCCACCACCTGGGCCTCCTGGAGCCCCCAGAGCCAGACGGCCTCTTGGCGAACAAAAGTCAACGTGAATCGGGCAATGGCGTAGCCTGCTACATAGGTCAAGAACAACATTCCAGCAGGCAATTCCCGCCTTCGCAGGAATAGCAACAGCCCCAGCAGTGCCAGGTCCCACAGGATTTCGTAGACGGGGTACGGGTGCGTGGGGATGCCCTTCAGGGCTTCGGGGATCATGGCTCCGGGGTTGACGTACACGAATCCCCAGGGCATCCCGGTGGGGCCGCCGTAGGCGTCGCCGTTGACGATGCAGCCTAGCCGGCCCACCATCTGGCCAGCCAGCATGCCTATGACCGAGGCATCCGCTAGCGTGCCGATGGGCAGGCCGTTCCGGCGAGCCAGGAAGACCGCCACCACTCCTCCCGTGACCAGCCCTCCCCAGATGGCCATGCCGCCCTGGTACACACGGAAGACCTGGATGGGATTCGCCAGGTAATCGTCGAGCCTGTCCACCACGTGGAACAGACGCGCCCCCACCAGGCCACCTATGACGGCCCCGATGGCCAGGTTCGCCACCTTATCTGTATTCAGCCCCCGCCTCTTCGCCTCTCGCAGCACCAGAAGGATGGCAACGCCGATCCCGCCAGCGAAGGTGAGCCCGTACCACCGCACGGCAAATCCGCCCAGATGGACGATGACAGGGTCAATGTTGATGGTTATACCGCTCATGCTCAGAGGCCCGGGGCTTCGACCGCTTTGGGCTTCGGCTGGACGCTGAAGCCGACCCGTCGGCTTGCCGGATGATGCAGGGAAACCGTCACCATGGCGACGAGCCCATAGGGCAGGAATACCGTGTCCATGTCGGCGCACGTCCGCGCGTCCCGGAAGTGCTGGACGGCAAACCAGGCGTCCGCCAGGTGGACGATGTGGCAGAGGTCGAGGACCGTCCCGTTGGCCAGGTGGACCTGCACTACGGGGACGGATTCCGGGTGCCCCTCGCACTCCAGGGCCACGCGCTCCGGCAGGACCTGCTGGAAGAAGCCGGCGTCGAAGGCCACGGCCTGCTCACCGGCCCATGGCGGCCCTGCCCCACAGGCCGCCCATCATGCCTCCCAACATGCCCCGCCCTGGCCTTTCAGCCATCGTGCCCTGCCACCCGCCGGTCTCTGCCCCTGCCGGTGCGCCCATCATCCCTCCATGGCCGGCCATGTGGGGGCCCGCAGCGCCGTGGTGGCCGTTCCCCATGTGCTGCCCCATCGCCTCCCAGTCCTCCTCCGGGAGCGCCTCCATGGCGTCGTGCATCTGCTGGACGTCCCCCGCCGCACACGCCGCATGCATGGCGGAGATAGTGTCGGAGGGCGGCTGAGTGGACTGCCTGGCAGGCGCAGCCCAGGCAGGAAGCGCCAGCAATGCGCCAAGGGCCACCACATTGGCAACTATGGCAGCCAGCCACCAGAACCGTCGAACTGTCTTCATTGGAATCCTCCTTGCTCTTGCAGATTCTTGTTCATGGCATGATCATTCGAGGGCCGCAGTCCGTCGCCAAGGGGCACGTGACACGCCGCCTCATGCCCCATAAGAGGTCTCCATACTTAGTGGTGGCACCCTCCGCCTTGCTCGTGCATGGGCGGCGGGGTGTTGGGCGCCTCGATTGTGAAGCCGATGCCCATCGAGTCCTCCCGGTAATCAATAGTGGCCCCGTCAAGAATCTCCACCAACTCCTGCTCCACCAGGATGTGTACCGGCCCCGCTTCCACGATGGTGTCCTCCGGATCTGCCTGGCTTTCAACGGCCAGCTTCCACCCGTGGACGCATCCGTGAGGACCGCGGACGACGGCTATCCTTACGGAAGCCTTGGGCGAGCCGTTAGAATCCAGCACCTCTTTCAGCTTCTCCTGCGCTCTGAACGTTACCGAAACCATAGGTCACCTCCTTACCTGTTGGGGCTTGTTCGGCCCATGCCGCCATGACCATCGCTAGAACTGCCAGCGCAGGACCCGCTCCGACACCCCCGCCAGCTCCCCGAAGGCCAACTGGGCGCTCCGTTCCCGGGGCTCCCACTCCCCGTTGCTCATCCCCGCGAACACCAGCACGCCTTCCCTGTGGTGGCTGGACTCCTCTATACCCAGCCATGCCTCAGCCTCCCGCGGCCTGCCGTCGCGTCCGCTGAGGGCAGCGAGACGGGGCAGGTCGTAGCTGCCGAGGTCCACCGAGTGGGTATCCAGCTTGACGTGAATGAGCACGAAGCGGTCCGGCGAGTAGTCCCTGATGGGGTCCTGAGGCATCTCCTGGAGATGGACGGGCGCTACCCACGTGGCCTCTACCGTCACGTTCCCTTGCCCCACGTCAACCTGCCTCAGCCCGGCGGCGGCCACCTCTTGCGCCGTCGTCCCTGTTGCCACTGCTTGCCCAAGAGGCGCTTGTTTGTCCTGGGTCCCACACGCGGTGGTCGCCGCCCCGATGAAGAAAAGCAACGCTATCATCTCGTGGGTAGAGATCAGCCTCCGCGGCGATGCTCTCATGCGTGACCGACCGCCCCTGTGCCCCGTTCCCCCAGCGCCCTGAGATGGGCCTGGCCCTGGAGCATTACCCGCACCATCAGGAGGACCCCTACGCCGTTGACCGCCAGCCCCGCCACCATGAAGGGGACCCGGTAGTCGTGGAGGAAGATGGCTGCTCCGGAGAGGCCCAGCACCGGCAGCACATCCGTCACGTGGTGGAGGCAGCAGGCCACCATGGCTGCGGAGGAGGCGCCTGTGCCGGCGGCCGTGGTCGCCGTCGGGGCGGCCAGGCGCATCCTGTGGTGGACCACCAGGCGAAGGTGGGAGTACAGGCCGGCCTGGACCCCGAACCCCAGGGCGATGGCGGCCACGAAGGCCCGGTCCTGGGCCAGCAGGTCCACAGCGTGGGCCCACCCCTGGGCCCAGGCCACGATTCCCAGGTACAGCAAGACCAGCAGCCCCGAGGCCGCAAGCCCGAAGAGGATCGGTAGGGACACCCTCCCGGGGCTCACCCTCGTCCGCGTCGGGGTGGTCCCCTCGGGACCGATATGACAGACGGCCTCTCGTTCCATCCAGCATCCCTCTAGCGATGGCAGCCTTGCCCGCGCTCGTGCACCGGCGGATTGCTTGTCGCCTCCATGACAGGCCTCGCGCCCTTGGCATCCTCCCCGAGGGCCAGGCGCCTGTCCGTTCTGGACCTGCCCCCAGAGGCAGCGACCACCAGCTTTCCCCGGTACATGCCCCGTTGGCAGGTGAAGAGGTACGTTCCGGGCACCGTGGGCACGAACTCCACAACGGTCTCCTGGAAGGCGGGCAGGCGCCGGTCTACCCCGAAGGCCGAGAAGACCACCCGCTCGGAACACGGTTCGTCCTCGTTGCGGACGAACCGGAGCCGCACCGGTACGTCCCGCCACACCCGGATGGTCCCGGGCCGGTACCGGCCACAGATGGCGATGGTCGCCTCCTGGTACCCCTCCGGGCGGAGGGCGGCCTGGGCTGGCCCTCGCCGCCACCCCAGGGTCCGCCACGTCCCCAATACCGCCGCCACCGCGGCACCCGCGGTGGACAGGAGCACGTGCATGGCTTCTCCCCCTTGTGCCCCCACCGGGCAGGCCCGGCCTCTCCTGCACAAGCCGCCGTGGCCCACCCTCAGCGACTACGCTAGACCCCCGGCCTTAGAGCAAGCTGAGAAGGAGATGAGAGTTTGCTGAGAGTCCGTGCAGGATCGGCTGCTCCCCTTCGGGACGGTCCTCTATGGGCCACGCCCTCGGGCGGAGGCCGGCCACAACTTGGTGTGATAGAATGCAGCCTGGTTCTCCGGAGGCAACGGCGGATGCCGTCGGACACGGACAGTATTTTCCAAGAGGCCGCATGGCGGGACCTCGTCACCCACGACGGGGTCTTTGCCGTCGACGGGCAGCAGCGCATCGTCTACTGGAGCCCCAGCGCCCAGCGCATCATGGGGTACCGCCCTGAAGAAGTCACCGGCAAGCTCTGCTACGAGCTCGTGCAAGGGAGAGATCCTGCAAACTACGGGTTCTGCCGGCGCAACTGCCCCGTCATGATGAACGCCCGCCGGGGCCGACCTACCCCCGACTACGACATCCTGTGCGTCCTTCCCACTGGCGAAGAGCGGTGGCTCAACGTGACGGTGGCCATCCCGAGGTCCAAGAGAGGCACGTTCCGGGTAGTCCACCTCTTCCGGGACGTGACGCGGCGCCGGACCATCGAGGAGTTCTCGCGCAAGGCCGGCGCCTTGCTTCGCCAGCTCTTGAACGAAGAGAAGGCGGGTTCGCCGGACACGCTGGAGCTAGACTCGACGCCCTTGCCCAGGCTCTCCCGGCGAGAATCGGAGGTCCTCCGCCTCCTGGCCACCGGTGCAGGGACGCGACGCATAGCGGACACTCTGGGCCTGCGGCCCGTCACCGCCAGGAACCACGTGTCGCGGCTCCTCACCAAGCTGGGCGTGGAGAATCGCCTCCAGGCCGTCGTCTACGCCTCGGAACACGGCCTCATCTAGCTCCCTTGGCCCTCCCCAGGTACCGCACCCGTGGGGGCCTCGCCCACGCAGCTTCCACGTTGCTTGATGTATTCGCACCTATTTTTGGAACCTCGCTTCCTCCATGGTGGTCTTGTCGGGCTGGGGCTCCAGGACACGGCCATCCCCGCCTTGTTCAGCCGCACTTGGGCCCTCACCTCGCCCCGGCGAATGGAGCGCAGCATCTCCTCGACCCTCTCCAGGGCCTCCCGCTCTGCCTGGGTGAAGGCCACCTCGCTGGGGAAGGCCGACAGGGGCATGAGCACTTGCCAGTACCCCGTCCCCTCAATGAGGGCAGTCCTGCCCAACAGTCCCCAGGCACTCTTGAACTTGCCAATGCCTGCAGAGCTAAACGAGGTGGTCTTCCAAAGCTAACCCTACGCCCCGCTTAGCCAATCATGAGCGAGGCATACGTCTCCGCGCTTGCTCTTCGATGAGTCCAGGGCGGGCGGCTCGGTCCCAGGGGGTTCCCTTGCCGGGTTGCGGCCCCTTTGCTAAAGTGGGAACGGTTGCTGGAGGGATCGCATAGTGGTCTAGTGCGGGCGCCTGCTAAG
>JACQOS010000170.1 GCA_016202425.1 Chloroflexota bacterium | reverse complement strand
GTCTCCTGTCGTAGGTGCGCTGCACCGGTGGTGCATGTGGGTGCAGGGCGAGCCCTGCTCCCCCTCTCCCTTGGCAAGGGAGAGGGGGCCAGGGGGTGAGGGTTTCCCGAATAGCCTCTTGTGTATAATGACAGGCTAACGGTCGAAACAAGGAGCTTGCCTTCCCCCCCAACCCGCGGGCGCCCGGGCAG
Source organism: Chloroflexota bacterium (assembly GCA_016202425.1). GTDB lineage: Bacteria > Chloroflexota > Dehalococcoidia > Lucifugimonadales > JACQOS01 > JACQOS01. The sequence goes on along the minus strand of JACQOS010000170.1, from coordinate 3,366 downwards.
GCTGCGCAGTCTTCTGAAGCTTGAACACCGTCCCTGAGGCGACCTCCCCTCCCCCAAAGCGACACCGTCGTCGGCGGCTCCTGGCGGTGCTGGGAGGCATCGGTGTGTTGCTCCTGGTCTTCGTGGGCCTCTGGATGGTCAGCCCCGTGCACGTGGACGAGCCCGTGCCGGGCACCGTGAAGACTACGGGCATTGTCCAGGTCCGCCGGGGCAAGGAAGACACTCTCACGCAGGTGAAGAGCCTGGGCACCGTGAAGCCGGGCGAGGTGGTCCAGGTAGAGGAGGGGAACGTCGGGTTTCTCTTCCTCCAGGGAGGCGTTGTAGTCCGGGCGGCGGGGCCCGCCGAGGTGGCGGTGCTCGAGTCGCGCCGCCAGATAGACGCCCCCTCGGTCCTCCAGGGCCTTCTGGGAAGAGGAGGGGTGGAAGCACCAGGGAGCACGCGCGTGCAGAGCACCCTCGCCCTGGAGGTGACGGCAGGCACGGTGGCGGTGAACGCAAGCGGCGTGAAGGGCAATGCATCCCTCAGCATTCGCGCCGCCAACGTGTTCGCCCGGCCTGAGGGGGCCACCTTCCAGGTAGCGGTCCAGCCCGATGGACAGGTCTGGTGGGACACCCTGGAAGGGTCGCCTGTGGTCGGCATGGTGTCGGGGCCAGCCGGGAGCGAGGCCCCGGTGGTGGTCCCCGAGGTGCCCTTGGGGCTCCGCCTGGTTACCCAGGTCCCTGAGAGGGCCATCCTTTCCGGCGAGGAGTACCGCCAGCGGGAGGCCAGCATGAGGGCCATGGTGGAGCAGCTCCGCAGTGGCAGCTCGGAGCTCCGGGCTGGTGGCAAGGAGTACCAGGAGTTCACTGACCCCTCCGGCCTGGTCTACCTGGCGAGCGTGGAGGCCGAGAGGCCCGCCGCCCAGGACCCGTTTGGCTCCGAGGAGATCGCGGAGCCGCTCTCTGCAGAAGAGGCCGTCGCCGTGCCAGGCGTCGAGGTAAGGCTGCTGACGGATACCGACATCCAGGCCTACCTGCCTGCGGGGATGACGGTCCACGTGTTGCCGGGCAACACGGTGCGCCTCACCTTGGCAGGCGTGCCTTACACCGTGCGAGCTACTGTGGCCGCGGGGCGGTTGGACCTTCAGGGACTGCCCCTGGGTCTCGACCTCTCCGCCTACTTCACCGACCTTCCTGCCATCCTCTCCCTGGAGACCGACGAGGGCGTGGCACGCATCAGCTATCTGCCCGAGGAGGCGCCCCCTGCACGGCAGGAGCGGGCGGCCGAGGAGATCGTGGAAGAGGGGGCGTTGCCCCACTCCTCGCCGTATTTCTCCAGTATTCCCACGCCCCTTCAAGTCTCCCTGGACTGGAACGTGGCGACGACCAACCTGCTGTTGATCGCCTGGCTGGCCCTGGTCGTGCGGGTGAGCGTGGCGACGAGCATGCACATCCTTGGGGCCCATGAGGCCGCGCTGCGCCAGCACCTGAGCCCTGTCCTGGAGATTTGGCGGCCTACCGCTGACGCATTCGTGGCATTCTTGCACCGAATCCCACACCTGCTCACTACCGTGGCGGGCAGCGTGCTCGTCCTGCTGGTGGTGAACGGGCTCCTCTTCGCTTTCCTGGATGGGCGCTTCCGTCCTTGGGCAGGGAGGGGGCTCCAGGTCTTCCCTCTCATGCTCCTGGGGACCGCCGCTGCCGGGATGGTGGACCCCATCGCGCGCACCTATCTTCTGAGGCGCTGGAACGTTGGCCACCACTTCGGCTTCAACTCTGCCAACCTGTTCCTGGGTATGGCGAGCGTGTCGGCGTCCCGGGTGCTCAGCCTTGCTCCTGGCATCATGCTGGGAAACGCTGGAGGACTGCGGGTGCCGACGCAAAAGGGCCTGCCCCTGGCCCAGAAGAGCGGCCTTGTGGTGGCCGGGCTCGCGGCCACCGCCGCCGTGGGCCTGGGGGCCTGGTTCCTGACCCTCCTGCTACCTCTCGCGGCGGGGAACGCCCTGACGGCCAGCCTGTTCCAGCTCCTCCGGGGCCCGCTGAGCAACTTCCAGGACATCTGCCTGCTGGCGTTCACCGCAAGCCTTACCAAGGTCTTCTTTTCCTTGCTGCCAGTCCCGGCCAGCCCCGGTCTCACGGTGGCAGCCAGAAACCGCGTGGGGTGGCTGGTGGGCTTCTTGCTCTCAGGCTTCCTCTTCTTCCAACTGGTCCTCAACAGGAATACCGGCATCACCAAACTCCTACAGGAGCGGGGCGGTCTGGTCACCGGGCTGGTCGTGCTGTCGCTGGCGGGGACGCTGGCCCTGTACGTATACTCGCGGATGACCACGAAAAAGGCCGCCCCGGCGAAAGCGTAGGCGAGGAGGACGGACGATGGAGCAACTTCGCGACCGCATCAACGGTTGGTTCGAGAAACATGAGGTGCCATGGGAGCTGTTTATGGTTGCTTGGGCCATCATATTTGTGGTACTGGCCTTTCTGCCTGGCCACCCCATTTTCAAGGTGATAGACGTTGGCATCTCCATATTCTTCGTAACGGAGTTTTGCGTGCGCATCCTGGCAGCGCGGTCCAGAAGCCACTATCTTCTTCACCACTGGATGGACCTGGTGGCTCTTGTCCCGGCCATCCCAGGCTATCAGGACAACGCCACCGCAGCACGATTGGTGCGGCTCCTGCGGCTTTTGATGGTCCTGCGGCTCCTGGGGGCCTTGGACCGAATCACACATCACATACGGGGAGTCACCGCTCAGCCGGGGCTGACATATCTCATCGCCATAATTATCGTCATGGTATTTGGGGCTGCTGCAGTCAACTACTTTGTGGAAAGAGACATCCAGAATACGCTGTATGACTCTTATAGCTCCGCAGTCTACTGGGCCATCGTGACTGTCACCACAACGGGGTACGGAGACATTACCCCCAAGACGGCGCTGGGACGGTCCATGTCCGCAATGCTGATGATTGGTGGCCTCATCCTGTGGAGCCTGCTCACCGCCAGCGTCATCAACTATTTGAGCGAGATAGCCAGGTCCAGGCGCCACCATGTAGACCAGGCGCTTGAGGAACTGAAGGGAAAGCTGGACCGCCTGGACTCCCTCTCCCCGGACGAGCTGCTTTCCCTGAAGGGGGCTGTGGCAGCCATCGTTGACCGCAGGCTGGAGAAAGGGCCGCTCTCGTCTCCAGGCCTTGCTACTGGCAGCGGCGGGGACAGCTCCAGAACGTAGGGCTGCCGCCGGCCCTGGGGCCGTGGCCTAGCAGGCTGCTGAAAAAGGGGAGTCCAGAGTCCCGAGAGTCGGGACGGAGCCTGCCCTTGAACGAAGTGAAGGGACGGGGGTCTGGGGGTGTCCCCCACTGGGCACTGCCCAGACCCACGACTCGCTACCGTC
>JACQOS010000177.1 GCA_016202425.1 Chloroflexota bacterium | reverse complement strand
GCTCGTATGGTTCCCTTCGGCTGCGCTCAGGGTAAACTGGGCTCACCACGAGCGGTTGATCATAGCGCCCTTTTCCGACAGTAGGTGCTAGATACCTGCTGAACAAGGGTGGTCTGGGTGCGTTCTTGACGCTGGAGCCGCGCCACAGCCTGCGTGCCCGCCGCCTGGCCCGTCGAGGCAGGCCGGTGGTCTAGGCACGCCGTCGCCAGGGGGGCTATACTCACCAAACATCGGGACGGAGAGGTGATGTCGTGCCCACTTTTGTCGCCATAGGCAAGCCGGTCGCGCGGGTGGAGGGGCCCCAGAAGGTAACGGGGGAAGCCCGCTATCCCGCGGACATCCTGCTCCCGGGCATGCTCTGGGGCAAGACGCTGCGCAGCCCGTTGCCCCACGCCCGCATTCTCCGCGTCGACACCTCCAGGGCGCGGCGGCTTGCCGGGGTCCACGCAGTCTTGACAGGCGCCGATATCCCGGACGTCCGAGTTGGGCGACGGATGAGGGATATGCCGGTCCTGACGAGAGACAAGGTGCGATTCCTGGGGGAGAAGGTGGCCGCGGTGGCGGCGGCAGATGAGGACGTGGCGGAGGAGGCCCTGGAACTCATCGACGTGGAGTACGAAGAGCTTCCCGCCGTCTTCGACGCGCTCGAGGCCCTGCAACCCGGTGCCCCCATAGTGCACGAGGGGATCAACGCCTACGAGGGGCTCGCGCAGCCGGTCCAGGAGCCCACCAACCTGTTCTCCCAACTGGTCTGGACCCGGGGCGACATCCGTGAGGGCTTCGCCCGGGCGGACATGGTCTTCGAGCACACCTTCACGGTGCCCAGGGTGCACCAGGCCTACCTGGAGCCCCATGCCTGCGTCGTCCGCGTGGACAGCAACGGGCGCGCGGAGGTGTGGGCCAACAACAAGACCCCCTTTCTGCTGAGGAACCAGCTAGCCCAGGCCTCGGGCCTGCCCCCGGAGCACATCCGAGTGAACACCGCCTACATCGGGGGAGACTTCGGCGGCAAAGGTTCTTTCATGGATGTCCCCCTGACCTATTTCCTGGCCCGGGCCTCGGGCCAGCCCGTGAAAATGGTCATGGACTACACCGAGGAGCTCCAGGCGGGCAATCCTCGCCATCCCGCCTTCATGACCATCCGGTCCGGCGTCCTGCGGGATGGCACGGTGGTTGCCAGAGAGGCGCGGTGCGTTTTCAATAGCGGAGCGTACGCCGCCTTCAAGCCCACCCCGGGAGCGAATATCCCTGGGGCCATGGGGCTGTCCGGTTCTTACCGCATACCCCATCTGCACATCGTGGCCGACTGCGTGTATACCAACACGGTCCCGAACGGCCACCACCGAGCGCCCGGCTCTCCCCAGGCGGTCTTCGCCGAGGAGTCCCATATGGACATGATCGCCAAGGCCCTGAACATGGACCCCCTGGAGATCCGGCTGCGCAACGTGTACCAGGAGGGGGACAAGACGCCAAGTGGGCCATACGGTGAGCAGACTCTGGTACAGGTGCGAGGGGAGGCCACCCTGAGGCGGGCTGCCGAGGTCTTCGGCTGGGGCACGCCCAAAGCTGGCCCCTCCACCGGGCGGGGCATGGCCCTCTACGACCGGCACACCGGTGGGGGCCAGAGCAGCGCCACCGTCATGGCCCAGGCCGATGGCACCATTACCCTCAGGAGCCCTACCCTGGATCAGGGGGCCGGCACCCACACGATCCTGCGGCAGCTCATCGCCGAGGAGCTGACCATCCCTCTGGAGATGGTGCGGGTGGTAACGGTGGACACCGATTCCAGCCCCTTTGATGGAGGCGTGGGAGGGAGCCGAGTGACCCACTGCGCCGGCCAGGCGACCCTGCAAGCGGTGCAGGGGCTCCGCCAGCGCCTGGCAACGGTGGCGGCGGAGCTGCTGGGCGTCCCCGAGGAGCGGCTCAGGCTCCAGAACGGCCGCTTCGTGGTGCAGGGGGACAGGACCAGCATCCCCCTGGCGCAGGTGGCGAGCACGGCGGCGGCCCACGGGCCGGTCGCCGTGGAGGCGACGTACAACGCCGCCCAACTCCCGGAGGTGACCTCCTTCTGTGCCCAGATCGCCGAAGTAGAGGTGGACCCCGAGACGGGACAGGTGAAGGTCCGCCGTTTTCTCACCGCCCACGACGTGGGCACCGTCCTGAACCCGCTGACGCACCAGGGGCAGATCGAAGGAGGCATCGCCGTGGGCCTGGGATATGCCTTGATGGAAGAGTTGAAGATGGAGGATGGCCAGGTCCAGACCCTTCACTTCGGCGACTACAAGATCCCCACCGCACGGGACATCCCGGAGCTCACCACCGTCCTTCTGGAGGAACCCTCGGGGCCGACGCCCTATCAAGGGAAGGGCATCGGCGAGGTGAGTAACTGCCCGGTGGCGGGCGCCATAGCCAACGCGGTAGCCGATGCCATTGGGGTGCACATCACCAGCCTGCCCATCACAGCAGAGAAGGTGCTGGCCGCCCTGAAGAGCCAGGGGCGGCCGGCGCGGGCCTGAGCGGGCAAGACTCCTCTAGCCGAGCGCAAGCCATCGTCACTCCATCGGGAGAGCCAGGACCATCCGTCGAGCGGGCCGCCCCCGGGGGCGAGCCGCTGCGCGTCTATCGGACCCCCAAGCTCTACCGGCCCTTCGCCCGGGTACTCCGGATGGGGAAGCAAGCAGCCGCGCCTCCCAGGACCGTCGGCGTGACGGGCGTCATCGTCGGGTTCATGGCCCTCATCTCCCTGGGAACGTTCCTGCTCTCTCTCCCCAACGCCCGGGAGCCGGGGATGGAGTGGGACTTCTGGAGCACCCTGTTTACCGCCACGTCGGCGGTATGCGTAACGGGGCTGGTGGTGGTGGACACGGGCACCTACTGGAGTCCCTTCGGCCAGGCGGTGATCCTTGGGCTCATCCAGGCGGGGGGCCTGGGAGTCATGACGGCCTCCATGCTCATCCTCATGGTGCTGAGGCGCGCCATCGCGTTCCGCGACCGCTTTGAGCTGTACGAGTCCTCCCGGGCCGGGGGCCTCAGGAGCGTGAAGGGGCTCATCTGGCTCACCATTCTCATCTCCCTGGTTTTCGAGCTTCTGGGAGCGGCGGCCATCTGGTACAGGCTGCGGCCCATAGAAGGCGGCGAGGGGGCCCTCTGGCCCAGCCTGTTCCACGCCGTCTCCGCCTTCAACAACGCGGGGTTCGACATTATGAAGGGTTTTGCCAGCCTGAGCGGCTTCGCCAGGGACCGCGTCTTCCTCCTGATCATTGGCGTCCTGGTCGTCAGCGGAGGGCTGGGCATCCTCGTCCTGCTGGACATGGCCAGCAAGCGTTCCTGGAGGCCGCTTTCGCCCAACTCCAAGATGGTTCTGCTGGTCTCGGCCTTCTTGCTGGCCGTCGGGTTCAGCGGCATCCTGGCGGCGGAGTTCACCAACCCGAGTACCCTGGGAGGCATGGCCCTGCCGGACAAGCTGGCCAATGCCCTCTTCCACTCGGTCACCGCCCGGACCGCCGGGTTCAACTCGCTGCCCGTGGGGGCTTTCCACGACGAGACCCTCTTCTTGACCATGGCGCTCATGTACATTGGTGGTGCGACAGGCTCCACCGCCGGCGGCATCAAGGTAAACACGTTCGGGGTCCTGCTGCTGGCCACCATGGCCGCCGCCCGGGGGTATGAACAGACCTCCGCTTTTGGCCGACAGTTCAGCCACCGCCTGGTGTACCGTGCCGTTGCGGTGGTGACGATGTCCCTGGGGATGGTCTTCGTGGGGACCCTGGTCCTCACCGTGACGGAGGGGTTCGCCTTCTCCCAGACGCTCTTCGAGGTGTTCTCCGCCTTCGGGACGGTGGGCCTGACGACGGGTATCACCCCAGAGCTCAGCGTCGCTGGGAAGGTCAACATCATCGTCCTGATGTTCGTGGGGCGCCTGGGTCCGCTGACTCTGGCCTACGCCCTTGCCCAGCGGGCCAGGAAACCACGGTACGCGTTGCCTGAGGAAGACATCGCCATCGGTTAACCCTTCCCAGGAGGTGGGCCTTGGCACAGCAGGTGGTCATCGCGGGCTTGGGCCAGTTTGGCACGGTCCTGGCCAGGACGCTGGCGCAACTGGGCTACGATGTCCTGGCGGTGGACCGCCGCCCCGAGCCGGTGCGGGAACTGGCGGACATTGTGGGCAGCACGGTCCAGGGGGACACCACCAGCCCGGGGCTGTGGAACGACCTGCCCGTCAAGGGTGCGGACACGGGGGTCGTCGCCTTCGGCTCCAGCATGGAGGCGAACGTCATGACCACCCTCCTGCTGCGGAGGCTGGGGGTCAAGAAGGTTATCGCCAGGTCGGACAGCGAGTTCCAATCGGAACTGCTGCGGGCGGTGGGCGTGGACCAGGTGGTGGAGCCGTGGAAGGAGAGTGCCCAGCGCCTGGCCCACACCCTGGGTTCCCCCATCGAAGGCTATATTGAGATGACCCAGGACTTCGGCGTCGCCAAAGTCACCCTGGCTGGTCTGCCCAAGGGCGTCACCGTCCGCAGGCTCTACGACGAGCGTGGGGTGACCGTGCTGGCGCTCCGCAGAGGCGACCGGGTGGTTCTCGAGCCCCGGGACGACGAGGAGGTCAAGGAGGACGACATCCTCATTGTCGCGGGCAAGGACGAGAACCTGCGGGCATTGCCGGCCGTGGTCTAGCCGCTGGACCAGGTCTCCCGAGGGAGCGACATGAGGCAGGACGAGCTCTTCTACTTGACCGTGGCCGAGGACGCGGCGCGGGTGCGGGCCAGAAAACTCTCCCCAGTGGAGCTGGTCCAGGCGCACCTGGATCGCATTGCCCGGGTGGACAAGAAGCTCAACGCCTACATCACGGTGGCAGGGGAGCAAGCCCTTGCGGCCTCGCAGGCCGCCGAGAGGGCGCTCCGCCGCGGTCAGGCGACCCCTCCCCTGCTGGGCATCCCCTTCGCCGTCAAAGACCTCCTCTACACCCGGGGGGTCCGGACCACCGGCGGCTCTCAGGTCCTGGAGGAGTTCGTCCCGGACCACGATGCCACGGTGGTAGAGCGCCTGAGAGGGGCGGGGGCCATCCTGCTGGGGAAGTTGAACCTGATGGAGTTCGCCATGGGGGGCACCTACACCAACGACCGCTTCGGCCCCACCCGGAACCCGTGGGACCTGGACCGCTACCCGGGAGGGTCCAGCAGCGGCTCGGCGGCCGCCGTGGCGGCGGGCCTGTGCATGGCCTCCCTGGGGACCGACACCGGAGGCTCCATCCGGGGGCCAGCCCACAACTGCGGGATAGTCGGGCTGAAGCCCACGTATGGGCGGGTCAGCCGCCACGGCGTCGTCCCCCTGAGCTGGTCCCTGGACCACGTAGGCCCCATGACCCGCACCGTGGAGGACTGTGCCCTGGTGCTCCAGGCCATCGCCGGGCACGACCCCCGGGACGCCACCTCCAGCGTCGCCCCTGTGCCCGACTACCTGGCGAGGCTGAAGGCGGGCTTGCGCGGCCTGCGCGTTGGTGTTCTGCGGGGCTATTTCTCCGAGGGGCTGACCCCTCAAGTAGCCGAGGCGCTCCAAGCCGCGCTGGCAGTGCTCGGCGGACAGGGGGCCGTCCTGAGCGACGTATCCCCGAGGCGAGTCGAGAAGTGCCAGGCGGTCTACCAGGCCATCGCGTATGCGGAGGCCAGCGCCTATCACCGGCCGTGGCTGGAGAGCCGCCCCAGTTCCTATGGCCCCAACACGCGCGCTCGCCTGGAGCAGGGCCTGACGATCCCCGCCACCGCGTACCTGGAGGCCCAGCAGGAGAGGAAGCTGCTCCTGGGGGAGTTCCTGGAAGCCTTGAAGGCGGTGGACGTGCTGGTGGCCCCCGTGTCCGCCCAGACGGCGCCTCGGCTGGACGATGAGCCGCCCCTGGGGGTCCCGGCCCTCGGCTCGCCCCTGCGGTACAGTAATCCACTTAACCTGGTGGGGCTGCCGGCCGTGAGCGTGCCCATCGGGTTCGCCGCTGATGGGCTTCCCACCGCCATGCAGATCGTCGGCCGGCCCTTCGACGAGGCCACGGCGCTCCGCGTGGCTTACGCCTACGAGCAGGCCACGCCCTGGCACACCCGCCACCCCGACCTGTAGTTGCCCGGGCAGGGGTGAGCGCGGCCCGCGAGGCTGGCTAGCGTGGTGTCCCTGAAGTTCGTCGTCGATGTCATTGCGAGCCCCGATGAAATCGGGGCGTGGCAATCTGGCAGCAGGAGTGCACCCCTCCTCCAGATTGCTTCGCCGTCCCGATGCTCTCGGGACTCCTCGCAATGACAATTCAGGAGCGTATTTCAAGGACACCACACTAGCTGCCCTTGACAGCCTCCAACCCTGTACCTATACTTGGAGCGACATAATCGCAAAGGCGCTGAACGGGAGGAGTACGTCCCCAGCGGGGCCCAGAGAGCCGGGGAAGGTGGGAGCCGGCGCCAGGCGCAGGGACGGAATGGACCCGGGAGCCGCAAGCCGATTCCCCCGCCCTGTCGGGGGAGGTAGGCCTTGCCGGAGGGGCACCGTTAGCAGCCCAGGCGTTCGGCTGATCCCTGACCAGGCAGCCTGACGCTGGAACGAGGTTCCCCGATAGGTCGGGGAACGAAGAAGGGTGGCACCGCGGAGCAGGCCCCGCCCCTAAAGAGGCGGGGCTTGCCGTTTCTTGGCACGAGAGAAAGGAGGAGAGTATGGCGGACACCAAGACGTTCCTGGAGGAGAAGGACATCCCGAAGTCCTGGTACAACATCGCGCCGGATCTACCCGCGCCCCTGCCCCCGGCACTGCATCCTGGCACCAAGCAACCGGCGGGCCCCGATGACTTCGCTCCCATCTTCCCCATGGCCCTCATCGGCCAGGAGGTGAGCCGGGAGCGGGAGATCCCCATCCCCGAGGAGGTGCGGGAGGTCTATAGGCTGTGGCGGCCCACCCCCCTCTACCGGGCCCATCGGCTGGAGAAGGCCCTGGACACCCCGGCCCGCATCTACTACAAGTACGAGGGAGTCAGCCCAGCCGGAAGCCACAAGCCCAACACCGCAGTGGCCCAGGCCTACTTCAACAAGGCGGAAGGGGTGAAGCGCCTCGCCACCGAGACCGGCGCAGGCCAGTGGGGGAGCGCCCTGGCCTTCGCCTGCCGCATCTTCGGCCTGGAGTGCAAGGTGTACATGGTCAAGGCTAGCTACTTCCAGAAGCCCTACCGCCGCTCCATGATGGAGACCTGGGGTGCTACGGTTGTCCCCAGTCCCAGCCAGGACACCAGGTCGGGGCGGAGCATCCTGGCCCGGGACCCAGAGACGCCCGGCAGCCTGGGCATCGCCATCAGCGAGGCGGTAGAGGACGCCGCGACCCACGACGACACCAAGTACTCGCTGGGCAGCGTGCTGAACCATGTCCTGATGCATCAGACCGTCATTGGCCAGGAGTGCAAGGCCCAGTTCGAGAAGCTGGGCGTCTATCCAGACGTGGTCATCGGCTGCGTGGGCGGAGGCAGCAGCTTCGCAGGTATCGCCTTCCCCTTCATCCGGGACAAGCTGGGGGGGAAGAAGGTCCAGTTCATTGCGGTGGAACCTGAGGCCTGCCCCAGCATCACCCAGGGTAAGTACGTCTATGACTTTGGCGACACGGCGGAGCTGACGCCCCTCGTCAAGATGTACACCCTGGGGCACACCTTCGTCCCGCCCGCCATCCATGCGGGTGGCCTGCGCTACCACGGCATGGCTCCCCTCATCAGCCTGCTGTGCAGCCTGCGCATCATCGAGGCCCGGGCGGTGCACCAGAACGCCGTCTTTGGCGCCGCGGTCTTCTTCGCCCGGCACGAGGGGATCGTCCCTGCGCCGGAGCCTGCCCACGCCATCAAGGTGGCCATCGAGGAGGCCGTCAAGTGCAAGGAGACCGGCCAGGCCAAGACCATCCTGTTCAACCTGTGCGGCCACGGCCACTTCGACATGTCCGCGTACGATGCGTACCTGGCGGGCCGCCTGGAGGACTACGCCTACCCGAAGGCGGAGGTGGAGAAGGCCCTGGCGGGAGTGCCGAAGCTGTAGGAGAGGGACAAACCCTAGAGTTAGGGCTAACCTGCCGCTCACTCCCTTCGACAGGCTCAGGGT
>JACQOS010000178.1 GCA_016202425.1 Chloroflexota bacterium | reverse complement strand
GCAAAACCCTCACCCCTCGAAGAGTCTTCGACCTGTGTCCCCCTCTCCCGCCTCAGGCGGGAGAGGGGGAAGAAGATACATCTAGGGGACACCTCCGACTTTGTCGAGAGTCTCGATGGCTCTGCCATCGGACCCTAGAACCCCGCCATCCCGACCCGTCGGGATGGACTCCTCCAGGAGACCCCTTTTGAAATGACTTCAATGATTCGCTGCAGTTGGCGGCAGCAGGGGTACCCTGCCAGGAGTGGGCTGCGAGACGCTTGGCCAAGGGGCCGGATAGCTTCCACGAGGGGCATGTTTGCATCCCATTTCGTCGCTCCGTATACTGTCTGTTGCTGTCGGGAAGGAGCGAGTCCTTGACCACCAGGGAGCTGCGGCTACTACCAGACCCCGTCCTCCGGGCGAAGGCGAAGCGGGTGCGCAACTTCGACGCCGCCCTCCAGCGCCTCATTGACGACATGGTGGAGACCATGCGCCACGAATCGGGCGTCGGCCTGGCGGGCAACCAGGCGGGCGTCCTCCAGCGGGTCGCCGTCATCCAGGTTCCGGAGGACCCTGAGGCAAGGGTGCTCGTCAACCCGGAGATCATCGAGCGACAGGGCGAGCGAGAGGTGGACGAGGGTTGCCTCAGCATCCCCGGGTACCGCGGCACCATCAAGCGGTCGGTCACCGTGCGGGTGAAGGCCCTGGACCGTCAGGGCAAGCCTTTCCGCCTCCAGGCCAACGGCCTCCTGGCCCAGGCCCTGGAACACGAGACCGATCACTTGAACGGCATCCTGTATATCGACCACCTGGAAAGCCATGACAAGCTGCACAAGGTGGAGCCCGAGCCTGAGGAATCCCAGGGGGCGGGCGTTGGCTGAGGTCGCTGTCGGACCTCTCGCCATCCCCGGGGCCGGGCCATGAGGGCGGCCGCCGCTGTCTCTCCTCCCCTCTCCGCCGGGGCGGCCGCCCTCTTCCTGCGGCTGGCGGCCCTGCTCCCTGCCGAGAGCGACCCCTGGGTGGTGGGTGGCTTCCTGCGCGACGCCCTCCTGGGGCGGGAGAGCCGGGACCTGGACCTCGTGGTCCGTGGCGACGCTATCTCTGTGGCCCGCCAGTTGGCCGACGCCCTGGGCGGTGCCTTCGTGCCCCTGGACGAGCCCCACAGGATCGCTCGTGTCATCCTGGGCCAAGGGGAAGATGGCTGGCGCGTCGACCTGTCCGCGCTCCGGGGCGACCTTGTCGAGGACCTGGGCCACCGTGACTTCACCATCAATGCCATGGCGGTCCCCCTGGGGAGCCTTCAGGAAAGCGACTGGCGGGCCTCTCTGATAGACCCCTTGGGCGGTGTCCAGGACTTGCAGCGCCGCCTTGTTCGGGCGGTGGGCCCCGCCGTCTTCCGGGAGGACGGCGTTCGCCTGCTGCGCGCGGTGCGCCTCGCCTCCTCCCTGGGCTTCGAAATCGAACCGGCCACCCGCGCGTTGATGCGCCGGGATGCCGTCGTCCTGGAGGGCGTGGCGGGAGAGCGGGTCCGGGACGAGTTCCTGCTGGTCCTCTCCCACACCAACGCCCTGGGCTTTCTCCTGCTGATGGACGACCTTGGCCTGCTGTCCCGCGTCCTGCCGGACCTGGAGTCTGGCCGCGGCGTCACCCAGCCCAAGGAGCATGCCTGGGACGTCTTCACCCACGGCCTCCAGGCCGTTGGTGCCGTGGAGGGGCTGCTGGAGCGTCGCTGGGAGCCTTCCTGGGCCCTGGACGATGTCCCGTGGAACGAAGAGCGCCGCCACTTTTTCCAGCAGGTCGCCTCCGATGGTCACACACGCGCGACCCTGCTGAAGCTCGCGGGGCTCCTCCACGACGTCGGCAAGCCTGCCACCAGGTCCGTGGAACCTTCGGGCCGGATCCGGTTCCGGGGCCACCACACCCTCGGCGCCTCCCTGGCCAGGGATGCCCTCCAGAGGCTCCGTCTCAGCGGCCGGGGAGTCCAGATGGTGGAGGCCATGGTCCGCCATCACCTGCGTCCCGGCCAGCTCAGCCCCGACGGCCAGCTCCCGACGCCTCGGGCCGTCTACCGGTACTTTCGCGACGTCGGAGATGTGGCCGTCGACACCGTGTACCTGAACCTGGCCGACTACCTGGCGGCCCGCGGGCCCCTCCTGGAGCGGCAGGAGTGGGCCGCGTACGCCGGCAAGGTCCGGGCGGTCTTGGAGATGGGCCTGGTACAGAAGGAGCCACAGCGGGCCCACCGCCTGCTCACCGGGGACGACCTCATGGCCGCGCTCCGCCTTCCGCCGGGCCCCCTCATTGGACAGGTCCTCGAGGTGCTGCGAGAGGCCCAGGCTGCCGGGGAGGTGACCACCCAGGGGGAGGCCCTGGCCCTGGCCCGGAAGCTCCTCGCCTCCCAGGCCGGCAGGGGGCGCCATGCGTAAGGGTGGCCTTCGCAATTTCCTCTTTGTCCTCCTGGTCCTGGAGGTCGCATTGCTCTCTCTCGCCTTCCAGCGGTTCGATATCTCCTTCCTGGGGCTTCGTCTCCAGCGGGGTAGCGACGCCGTCCTGGGGATGAAGCTGGGCCTGGACCTGCAAGGCGGCGTCCATCTCGTGTACCAGGCCCGGGGGACCAAGGAGATCGCCGCCACTTTCGAAGGTCCTGTGCAGCAGGCCCAGGTGAAGTCGGCCCTGGACAGCCTGGGCCGGTCCGACGCTACTATCAAAGCAACGGACGAACGCACCGTCACCATCGGGCTGGCGAGCCTGCGCGGGGAGGCACGGGACCCGGCGGGCAACGTGACCCAGCCCGCCGAGCAGGAGACCATCCGTCAGGCCCTCCAGGAGAAGGTCGGCCCCGTGACGGCCTACCAGGTGCGGGACGTGCCCATCAATCCCTCCTCAGAACAGATGGAGGGCGTCAAACGGATTGTTGAGCGGCGCATCAACCCCTTCGGCGTCACGGAACCCGTGATCCAGCTCATGGGAGAAAACCGGGTCCTCGTTCAGCTTCCCGGCGTCACCGACGTGGAGGAGGTGAAGCGCCTCATCGGGCAGACCGCCCAGTTGGAGTTCAAGCAGCGCACCTGCCTGAACGTCCCTCCCGACCCGACGGGGCTCTTCTACGACTGCGACCTGCCGGAGAACCACGTGGACAGCGACGTGCTCCTCACGGGCGATGACCTGGACCGGGCCTTCCCGGGCACTCATCCCCAGAAGAATCTGCCTGTCGTCAACTTGCGCTTCAAGCCAGAGGGGGGCCGGGACTTCGCCAAGATCACCACAGCCCTGGCCGACAGCTACCGCCAGGGAAGGCCAGACCGTTTCGTCATCTTCCTGGACAACGAAGAGATCGTCGCCCCCGTGGCCAGGGAGCCCATCCTCACGGGCAGCGCCTTCATCGAAGGCCCCGACTTCACTGCGGAGCGCGTCCGCACCATCGCCATCCAGCTCGAGTCGGGCCGTCTCCCCATCCCCATCGAGCCGGTCCAGGAACAGAACGTGGACGCTACTCTGGGGGCCGAGTCCCTGAAGAAGAGCCTCGTCGCCGGCATAGTCGGCTTCCTCCTGGTGCTGCTGTTCATGGTGCTCTACTACCGGGCGGCGGGTGTGGTGGCGGCCATGGCCCTCACGATCTACGTCGCCGCTGTGCTGGCCGTCTTCAAGCTCGTTCCCGTTACCTTGACCCTGGCGGGGATCGCGGCCTTCATCCTCTCCATCGGCATGGCCGTGGACGCCAACGTCCTCATCTTCGAGCGGATGAAAGAGGAGCTGCGCGTGGGGCGGACCCTGGTCTCGGCCATCGAGATCGGGTTCGAGCGGGCCTGGACCTCCATCCGGGACAGCAACGTGTCCACCTTCATCACCACCGCCATTCTCTTCTGGTTCGGCCAGCGGTTGGGGTCCAGCCTGGTCGCCGGGTTTGCCCTCACCCTCTTCATCGGCGTGGCGGTGAGCATGTTCAGCGCCATCACCGTGAGCAAGACCCTGCTCCACATCGTCGCAGTTACCCCTCTCGGCCAGCGGCGCCACCTGTTCACCCCGGAGGGGCTGCCCCCTCAGGCCCAGCGAGCGGCCGCAGGGGCACCGGAGGGAGGGAGCTAGGGCATGGACTTCGTCGGCAAGCGGTGGTGGTTCCTGCTGGTGTCGGCCCTCTTCATTCTGCCGGGCCTGGTGTCCCTGGCCATTCCTCCCGCCCTCCGGCTGGGCATCGAGTTCACGGGAGGCTCCACGCTGGACGTGGAGTTCCGGGAGCCCGTGCTCGAATCCCGGGTGAGGGAGCAACTCGCCGCTGCTGGGCGTCCAGAGGCCCAGGTGCAGGTGAGCGGTCCCACCAGCTTCTTCGTCCGCACCGCCGCCCTGGGGGGCCCGAACGTCGCTGTGGGCGACGTCTCCGGGCGGGAGGAGCTCCGGCGGGCCCTGGAGGTCCTCGCCCCTGTGGTCAGGTTCGACGTCTCCTCGGTCTCCGGTGTCGTCGCCAGGGACACGGTGCGCAATGCGTTCCTGGCTGTCGCCGCGGCCTCCGTGGCCATCCTGGCCTACATCACCTGGGCCTTTCGGCGGGTCCCCCGCTCCTTTCGTTTCGGCACCGCCGCCGTCATCGCCCTCGTCCACGACGTCCTGGTGGTGCTGGGGACCTTCTCCATCCTCGGCAAGCTCGTTGGCCTGGAGGTCAACGCCATGTTCATCACGGGCGTCCTCACGGTCATCGGCTATAGCGTCCACGACACCATCGTCGTCTTCGACCGTATCCGCGAGAACGTGGCGCGGGCCCCGGGCATCCCCCTGGGGGCCGCCGTCAACACCAGCATCATGGAGACCTTCGGGCGCTCCCTGAACACTACGCTAACCTCCCTCTTCGCTGTCTTCGCCCTTCTCCTGCTGGGTGGGGAGAGCATTCGCGGGTTCGTTCTGGTCCTGCTGGTGGGCCTGCTGACGGGCACGTACAGCTCCATCTGCAACGCCAGCCAGATCCTGGTCATCTGGGAGACCGGTGAGGCCCGCGACATGCTCCGGCGTCTCTTCCGTGCCCGCTCCCGGGCGTAGCTGGGCCTGAGAGCGGCATGGTGCCGCCGCCGAAGACCATGTCCAAGTCCCTCCTGGGCGGCCTCCTTGGCGTCCTTCTCCTGCTGGGCTGCACGCCTCTCTTCCAAGAGGCGCGGGCGCCTTCTCCCACCGGCGCGGCACCGCCCACCCCTACCGCCGTCCCCGTGCCCTCCCCCTCTCCCACCAGCACCCCGGTCCCCCGGGACGCCGCTGCCCTGGGCAGGCGACTGCTAGACGGCCGTCCCTATCTCGCCGTCCCGCTGGAGGGGGCGACCTTGCTCTACGAGCCATGGGTGGACGCTCTGACCGTGGAGCGTGTGAGGCAGGCGTACGCGGCAACAGGAGAGGTGCTGGAGCGGGAGCTGGGCGTCGGCCAGTTTGCCGCGCCCCTCGTTATCTACCTGGCCCGGGAGGGAGAGTTCCAGCGGCTTGCGAAGGCCAAGGGCTTTGCCACTACCTCTTTCCTCTACGGATTCTACTCCCCCCCAGGTCCGGGCCCAGCTGCGGAGGGAGAGGTCTACGTGGACGCCGGGGTGGAAAGCCTCTACCACAACCTGGGACATGAACTGACCCATGCAGCCGTTGGGGGGCTGCCAAGCTGGCTCAGCGAGGGGGTCGCCGACTACATCGGCACCAGGGTCGAGCTGGCCGTCAGGCCGGAGGCCCAGCAGGTCCGGCTCCTCGTGTTCCGAAGGCTGGTCCGCGATGCCGTGGCCCAAGGGGAGCTCATGAGCCGGGAGGAGATGGAGCGATTCGACCTCCAGGCTGACCACAGTCTTGCGGAGCTGGACCTTTTCTACACGCACGCCTGGCAACTGATGGAGTACGTGGCTGGAGTCCACGGTCGTGAGGGCCTGCGCACTCTCATCGCTACCTATCAGAGTGGGGGCCAGGGTCCCGGTGACCTTTTCTTCCGTGCCCTGGGGGTTTCCGAGGAGGCGTTGTGGCGGGCGTTCAGCGCCGACATCGTGGACAACCTGACATTCGAAGAGCAGGTGGACGCGGCCCTGTGCTCCCTGACAGGCCTCCTGGAGGGGCGTGTCGCCCTGGTGCGGGACTGGAACAGGCTGGTGGCCGCCGCCCGCTCTCAGGAGCCGGAGCAGGCGCAGGAGCAGGTCCGGCTCTTTCGCCAGAGGTGGCATGGCCTGGCCGAGAAAGTCGCTGGCCTCGCGGCCCCGGGCGATGCGGGGCCCGTGCGCGACACGTTCCTGGCCTCCCTGACGGTGGCTGCCAGCTCTCTCGACCACTCCGCCGAGGGCGCCTTCGCCCTGGCCAACCAGATGCTCAACGAGGCCAACGAGCTCTCCGCCCGCGCATTCTCGCTGCTTCAGGCCGCCTTCGCCGATCGGCGCTGGCTGGCGTGCTAGAGGCTATTCGGGAAACCCTCACCCCCTGTACCCCCATGCACCAGCGTTGCAGCGTACCTGCGACAGGCGACGGTAGCGAGTCGTGGGTCTGGGCAGTGCCCAGTGGGGGACATCCCCAGACCCCCGCCATCCCGACCCGTCGGGATGGACTCCCCCGAGACGAATTTCCGAACCACTTCTAGCCCCCGGCCATCGTTGTCTCTAGCTATCGCAAGGCTCCCGTGCGGCGCCATCGCCGCAGCAGGTAAGCCAGCCCGCCGAGTAGCGTCGCCAAGGCAAGCATCCCCCAGCCCGTGGCACCCGGGACCGGGGGCGCCGCGGTCGGCGGCGTTGGTGGGGTGGGCGTGGGCGAAGGCGTCAGCATAGGGGTAGGCGTGGCTGTGGGTGTCGGCGGTGGGGGTGTGGGTGGAGGGGGTGGCGGCGTGGCCGTGGCCGTGGGCGTGGGTGGAGGTGGCGTCACTGTGGGCGTCGGAGTGGGCGTGGGTGTAGGCGTCGGCGTCGGTGGCGTCACCGTCCCCGTCTGGCCGGCGTTGTTGCGGGGCGCGGGTGTCCCCAGGGCGAAATCGGTGGAGTTGTTTTTCGGGGTGCCGATGCGAATGCGCTGCAGGCTGGAGTTGCCCGTGATGGGCAGCGCCGGTGCAGGGCTGCCAAAGCCCGTGTTGTCGCCCGTGAAGTTGCCGTAGGCCACGCAATCAATGGGGCTCTCCACGGGGTCGGTGAAGCATACCCTGCCGTCGGGGGTGACGACGTTGCTGGGCATGGTGAAGTCCGGCGCCACCGAGGAGGCGCTGGTGAACTGAGATGTCCCCACCAGGATGGAAGCCCCGCTGGCGCCGTTGCTCACGTTGCTAGGGAATGCGAAGGTCGCCGTCCGCGCACCGCTGGCGTTGAAAAACAGGAGCTTGGTCCCCGCGACGAAGTTTTGCCCTTCGGCATCCATCCTCAGCTCGACGAACTGGATGCCACCGTTCCCCCCGGCGCCTCCCATGACCTCGTCGATGTGCATGAGGTGGAACGCCCCTCCCGCCGGCGGGGGCAGGGCGAACAAGGCTACGGCGCCAGCTCCTAGCGCCACCAGACCGACCAGCAGCCGCACGCTCATGGCGCTACCTCCTCGCCTTCTCAGCATGGCTTGGTGTCCCCTGGGTTTTCCTTCACGGAGCGACAGTCACCGTGGCGTTCATGAACGGGTGGACGCGGCACGTGTACAAGAAGCTCCCCGACCTGGTAAGCGTGTGGCTGAAGGTCTGGCCCGTGCCCAGGAGGGGGCTGTCCCACCCTGCGCCGTCGAACACCCCGTTCTGCCCTGAGGTAGAGGTGTGGGTTGCTGCGCCCCGGTTGGTCCACCTTATGGTATCACCCACGCGGACGCTCAGGTTCTGCAGCGTGAAGTCCAGGATGTCCGAGGGGATAGTGGCTGGTGTCCTGGTGGGCGTGGGGGTAGGGGGACGCGGCGTCGGTGGGGGCGTGGGCGAGGGCGTCGGCGTCAGGGTGGGAGTGGCCGTTGGTGTGGGCGTGGGGGTCGCCGTTGGGGGTGGAGTTGCCGTCGGCGTCGGGCTTGGTGAGGGCGATGGGGTGGGGCTCGGCACGGGCGTGGCGGTGGGAGTGGCAGTCGCCGTAGGCGTAGGCACCGG
>JACQOS010000168.1 GCA_016202425.1 Chloroflexota bacterium | reverse complement strand
AGTCCCGCTCATCCTGAGCACCGTCGAAGGACATGAGCGGGACTTTCCCTCCGCTCGTATGGTTCCCTTCGGCTGCGCTCAGGGTAAACTAGGCTCACCACGAGCGGTTGATCATAGCGCCCCTTTCCGACAGTAGGCACTAGGCCACTTCGGGTCAAGGGTGCCTGCTAGGCGAGCACCCTCCGTCGGCTGGCAAAGTAGTCCACCAGCACGTACTGGCCCAGGCGTTCCGGCGTGGTGTAGAAGACCCGTCCCCGGTTGATGCGGGTCATCTGGTCCACGAAGTCCACCAGAGAGGATCTCCGGTCCAGCATGAAGGTGTTGATGACAATCCCCTGGGAAGTGCACCGCTTCACCTCCCGGAGGGTTTCCCGGATGGTGCGGGGACTGGGAGGGTACTGGAGGAAGAGCTGTCCCGCTTCCAGGTGCGCCGTAGGCTCTCCGTCGGAGACCATGATGACCTGCCGGGTCCCGACAGCCTGGCGGGAGAGCAGCTTGCGCGCCAGGGCCAGGCCATGCTGGATGTTGGTGTAGGGGTCAAGCTCGTCCCAGGTGAGGTACGGGAGCTGTTCGCCCTTCACCTCGCGAGCGTACGTGGAGAAGCCAACCACGTAGAGCAGGTCTCTGGGGAAATGGGAATGAATGAGGCTGTGCAGGGCCAGGGCTACCTTCTTGGCCGCCAGGAAGTTCCCTCGCATGGCCATGGAGAGGCTGAGGTCCACCATGAGGACCGTGGACGCCGGGGAGGCGAGACGGCGCTGGTAGACCTCGAAGTCCTCCGCCTTCAGGTGAAAGGGGACCCCCTCGCCGCGCTCAACGGCGTTGAGCAGCGTACGGGACAGGTGAGGCTCGAAGGCGTCGCCGAAATCGTACCGCTTCGTCTCCTCATCCCACCTCTCTCCAGAAGTTCCGCGCACCGGCACCGGGTGGCCGCCGAAGCGGTCCTTGCGGATGAGGGCGAAGAGCTCCTGGAGGGCTTTCTGGCCGATGCGCCTCATCCCCCTGGGCGTCAGCTCGTACCGGTCGGTCACCTTCCTGATGTAGCCAGCCTCTTCAAGGCGCTCCGGCAGGGACCTGAGGACGTTCAGATGGTGGACGGCCTCTTCCCCCAGGACGTCCCGCAGCCGCCGCCCGTCCACATCGGCCACGCCACCGCCCTGGTAGGCGCGTCTCAGTTGCCTTTCCGCGTCGTCCATCTGCTGGAGGCGCTCCATGAGCCCCAGGGCCTCCTCCAGCCCCACAGGCTCCGTCCCCTGGAACGGGTACGCCTGGCCCAGTGCCTCGACACCGCGGAACGCGTGGAGGTTGGCCGCCAACCGGGCCAGGGCGTTTCGAAGCTCCGCATCTCGGAAGAGGGCGTCCATCGCCTCCTTTAGCTGGCGCCGCTGCTCAGGCTCCAGGGTCTTCAGCAGGCTCTGGAGCCTGGCAGAGGCCCGCCGGAGCCGCTCAGCCAGCTCCTCAACGCTGGACGGCGAGTGCCCGTCGAAGAGAGCACCGTACTTGCGGACGAAGGCGTCGAACCCCGAGGCCGGCCTCCCGTTGAGGCGGTCCTCCAGGAGGCTGTTCAGGCCCCGGAGCATCTCCTTCAAAGCGTCGGCTTGAGTGGGGTCAGGGGCAGGAAACTGGGAAGAGAGTTCCCGAAGGTGGGCTTCCAGCACCCGCTGCTTTAGGGACTGCACCAGGCGCTGAAACTGGGTCATGGCCTCGGGGTCCATGAACTCGTATTCCTGCAGTTGCCGCAGCCGGCCCGCTACGTCGTCGGGGAGCTGGTCCAGGAACTGGTAGCTCCGGTGGGCCCGGTCGGCCAGCATCTGGAGGAGCTGCTGGCCTGCCTCTGGGGAAAGGTCGTCCTGGAAGGGCGTCTGTTCCAGGCGGGAGGAGGCTTCCTCCAGCCTTTTCCCGATGCCGCTCCGCTCCTTGTTGACCACCTCCTTGAGCTGGGCATCGAGGTGGCTCAAGACCGACTCAAAGCTGTACCGCTCAAGGAGCTGCTGCCGGAGGGCCCGGAGTTGGTGGAGGAGGTCCTGAAGGCCGCTCAGGTGGTTACCGGCCGGGGTTGTGACGCCGCGCTGGAGAAGGGAACGGAGGGCGGCTGACAGGTCGCCCTGCGCCAGGAGTTGGTCGGAAAGCTGCCCCATGAGCTCGTCTGCATGGAAGGGGAAGAGCTCCTGGGTGGCATCCCAGCGAGAGTACCGGTAGATGACCATCTCAGCCCCGGTACCGGAAGCGGCCATCCACCCGGTCCCGGTTGAGCCGCCGGTTGAGGTGCAGGCCGTCCAGGAGGAACTCCAGGGCCGAAGCGATGGTCTCCGGGGAGTCGCCGCACTCCAGCTTGGTGAACGCCGAGGACAGGTCTCCCAGGCCCTTGCCCTTCTCCAGGTAGGTTTCGGAAGGGACCTCGCTCCCTACCTCCACGGTCGCGCCGCCCTCAAAGCGCTGGACCACAGGGTCCAGCTCCCGGAGGTTGAAGGACCGCCCGAAGACGTTCAGTACCCCTTTCTTGATCAGCTCCTCGATGATGCGCGGCTCGCGCCCCTCCTCCACGCTCTCCAGCTCGATCTTTCCGGTCGTGGAGGCCACCAGGGCTGGCAGGTCGCTGATGCGGGGCGCGGAGCGGGGCTCGCGGCAGAGGATTCCCCTGCGGAGGGCGGCGCTCATGAGGGTCTCGTAGTTGGCAATGGAGACCCGCACACTGACCCCGGACCTCTGGTTGATGTCAGGACTCCGGCGGGCCAAGGCGGTGATCTCCCCGATGATCTCCCGCATGTGGCGGGGCACCACGACCCTGGACTCCATTTCGCCAAAGTGGGCCCGCTCCTGGTCCACAATGGCCAGCTCTTCTTCCAGGGTGCGGGGGTAGTGGGTTCGCACCTGGGCCCCGTAGCGGTCCTTGAGGGGAGTCACGATGCGCCCTCGGTTGGTGTAGTCTTCCGGGTTGGCACTGGCCACCACGTAGACGTCCAACGGCAGCCGGATACGGTACCCCTTGATCTGAATGTCTCGCTCCTCCATCAGGTTGAAGAGCCCCACCTGGATCCGTTCCGGCAGGTCGGGCAACTCGTTGACGCAGAAGATGCCCCTGTTGGTCCTTGGGACCAGCCCATAGTGGATGGTCAGCTCATCGGATAGGTAGCGGCCCTCGGCCACGCGGATGGGGTCCACTTCGCCGATGAGGTCAGCGACGGAGATGTCGGGGGTGGACAGCTTCTCGGCCAGCCGGGCCTCTCGGGGCAACCAGGCGATCTCCACGGCGTCGCCCAGCTCCTCGCACTTGTCGCGACAGGCCCGGCAAATGGGGGCATAGGGGTTGTCGTTGATTTCGCACGCAGCGATGACCGGGACCTCTTCATCCAGCAGGTTGACGAGGGACCTCATGAGGCGCGACTTGGCCTGCCCACGCTCTCCCAGCAGAATGAGGTCCTGGCCGGCCAAGAGGGCGTTTTCCATCTGAGGGATCACGGTGTCCTGGAAGCCGATTATCCCCGGAAAGACCTCCTCATGCCGGGCCAGCTTGTCCACCAGGTTCTGGCGCATCTCCTCCCGCACCGAGCGCACCCGGTAGTTGCTGGCGCGAAGCTCTCGAAGGGTACGGGGCTTCATGGTCTTCATGCGGTCTCCCTGCTCTTACAGAGCCCTGCATAGCGATCTAAACGTTTCCAGCGGTCAGCCTGGACTGGTGGGTGTCATTCTGAGCGAAGCGAAGAATCTGGCGGGGTTGGGGACACCCTCGCCCCAGATTCTTCGTCGCT
>JACQOS010000167.1 GCA_016202425.1 Chloroflexota bacterium | reverse complement strand
TGCCCAGTGGGGGACACCCCCAGACCCCCGCCATCCCGACCCGTCGGGATGGACTCCCCCAGAAGGAGTTTTGAGACAGGTTCATGTGTTCAGGAAGAGCGGGCTAGCGTGACATCGGGGTTGTTCCTGGCCATAGCCCTGCCGCTAGCGGTGATCCCAGCGGCAATAGCCGTCGTCCTTTCCGGAGAAGCGGCGTCTTCCTACACCAAACTACTTCAGCCTGGGGTGCTGCTGGTAGGCTGCCTCTTATCCCTGTGGGTCGCAATGATGTACCGCGCCGATCTTAGGCGCGCATTCCTTTTCCTCGCCGCGTTCTTGCTCTTGTACGGCCTGGTAAGCACCGCCCCGCTGGTAGAACAGCTAGCCAAGGCGCTGGCAGATAACTTTCTGACCTTTCTCATCGCATGGCAGGTGACGACCTACCTCATGCTCTTCGCGGCGTGTGTCTCCATCCTGCGTGCCGTTGGAGTCACGACCATGGGGAAGTGGGGAATACCCGTCATGGGTGCCACGTTGCTCCTGGCCATCGGCGTCTTGGCCAATGGCATGCCGTCATTCCTGGACACGTTGGAGGTCAACCTGAAGGCTGCGGTGTTGGTTTTCCTCATTCGCATCTTGGACGTCCTCGTCATGCTGATGCTCGTACCGGTGCTCTTGCTCTACCTGGAGGGCGCCAGGGCCAAATACCAGGAGAGCGCCACATTTGCCTTTGTGGCCCTGGGAATTGTTGCTAGCCTGGTCTTCGTGTATGTATACGAGCTGATCAAGGGTCAACCCCTTATGGAGATTGCCCAAGGGGAGTACCAGAAGGGCTCTCTCCTAGACGGGCTGTACATCTTCATGTACCTGACGGTCGCTTTGGGGCTGTTCGCTCATCGCAAGCACCAGCAATGGATCCTTGGGAAGCTGGAACATAACCTGCTGGCGTAGGTTGGTGGACGGTGCAAAGCAAGCAGGCCATTGAACAGATTGTGGACCAGGTTTGGTCAAGAGCCCTGGGCAAGATCGTCAAGGGGAAGGTTGTGGCACCTCTGCGCACCCGCCTTGGCGATGATATCGACATGATCGTCCCGCAAGCCGCCGCGGCTGGGCTCATGAGCGCCAACCCGGCCTTCGCCAAGGTGCTCTACGCTGCGGCCTACGCGACCGCCAAGCGTAACGCCTACATCGTGACACGTCAGGTGGGCATGCCGCCCGATTTCTTTTGGGAGTTTGAACTCTGGACCCAGCAGCGGGCCTTCGAAACCATGCAGAAGGTCACTGCCCGGATTTTCGGCGCCATCATGACGCATCAGAAGGAAGGCACTTTGGAGCTGGTTGCCACGGAGGTTGAACATCTGCGGTTTGAGACGGCCTTCACCGACTGCGTCGAATGCTCCGGACTGACTACTTCCAACACCATCTGCTTCTTTCACGCCGGCCTATTCGCCGGCATATTGGGCTCCCTGCTGGACAAGGACCTGGATGCCGTGGAGTTGGAGTGCGCGGCCCAGGGCGGAAAGGTCTGCCGGTTCAAGATCGGGAAACCTGACGACCGGGAGATCAAGATACCGCTAGAGGAGCGACTTGGGCACATCGCGTTACAGGTGGACTACTCAAAGCGTGTGGAGGAGGGCCTGAAGCAACAGACCATCCGTGGTATTGGCAACTTGGTGGATGTCGGCTACTACCAGCTCATATTGTCCAGCGTTTTCCTGGCCCACGCGGAAGTGCTGTCAAGGGCCTTCATGGCCACGGGCGAGGAGATGGGGCGAGCGTTGGTGCCCTTGATACCCCAGATGCTCCAGGGTGACGCCGCCAGTGCCATCAGCGCGTTCTACCACCAGCTTCGTTACACTGACATCCGCATTAACGAGCAAGACCAAGGGATCGAGGTGCAGGTGGAGGAGGCACCCGAGATGATGGGGCCGCTAGAGCAAGCGACACCGATCCCCTTCTTGTGCGGCGGGCTTCAGGCCCTCCTCAGCTCCCTAAAGCAGAAGCCCCTCCGTTTCCAGTCCGCCCAGCGAGACGGCAACACTTTACGACTTCGGTTCGGCCCATAGGTCGGAGAACTCTCCGTCATCTTTCCCTTGAGCCGCCTGTTGCTGGGGCGCCGGCGTTGGCGCATGGATAGCCGGTGCGCCCTGCGCGACGGGCGCTGCCTCCGGCCCTCGGCTATGCAATTTCAATAATTGCTCGATGTCCCCTTTGGCGAACGAGGTAGCCGCAATCGCCTCACGCTCTGTGGTGCTAATAGCCCGCTCAATCCTCAGCACTGTGCGGACAATGCGCTCTCCTGTCTCCCCATCCTCTTGGGCCGCAGCCACGCCAAGGGCATGAAGCAACTTGACTACGTGCAGCACAATGTCCACCAGCTTATTTACGGCGGAATCGTGTCCGATGATTTCCAGCATATCCAGACACCGGTATCCCGTTGCCAGGTCGCGCCGCCCCAGGGACGCCTGGGCCATCTCTGAGATGTTGGTGGCGAGATGACGGACGGGCCGCCTTTTCCCTGCGGCAGCCAGGTCTTGCCCCAGACTATGATAGGAGTCCAGAACCACCTTTTTGGCGTCGGCCAACTCCGTCCGCTCGAAGATCGCGCGGAGGGAACCGACCATCTGAACAACGACCGGGTCTATCCCCTTCTTATTGGCGGCAAACCCAAGGTCTCGGATGTCCTCGGCGGCTATAGCACCCGCCGGCCCCTGGGCACCTACGGTGCCGATGAGCTCGACGGCTTGAACGGCCGCCTCCTCCTCATCGGAGACGGATACGGCCTTCCTCCCGATGCGAAGCAGATAGCCCAGGAAATACTCTTCCACGGAAAGTCGGCTTAACTTCTCCGCCTGGCTCAAGTATCTGCTGTGGATTTGCTCCATGGCCATCCGTGTCGTTGCGCGGTCGCCTCGCTTGATGGCGTTCTCCACGATCTCTATGACCGGCAGAAGCCGGTCCGAGTTGCTATCAAGCCTACCCGTATAACCAGGTCGGTCGGCTAGGGCCTGCTCTATGCTCAGAAGGTATTCCTTGTCCACGCGTCGCAGCAGCTTGGCTATAATGAAATCCGGCTTGAGGTAGGAGGCGGTGATGACGAAGTGGGGTATGAGAAGCGTAACAGCCATCACAGTTCCAACAAGGATAAGACCCGCCACCCTTGGGTCGTCGGCGTCGGTGCGGTTGGCCTCCAGCAGCAGGGACACCAAGATCATGGCGAAATAGACGCTTATGATGGACCAGAACGTGACGCTCTTTATGTACAGGGCCATGATGCGGTGGCTGTACTGGTTGGAAGCGAACTGAATGGCTACCAGGGACAGGGAGATGATCGTGGGCAAGATGCCGGCGCTGGTCCTTAGCCCGAATGACTCGTAGATGGTCTTGAAGCGGTTGGCGTCCATGGGACCGGTGAAGCTTACCGCTCCCAACGCCGTGGGAATCCCCACGGCGATAAAAGCGCCGATAACCGCAAGGGGGAGCCAGTTGTCCCACGATTGTAGGTCTAGGTCCTTCAGGACGCGTCTCATAGCTGTCATTATACTCTAACCTGAGAGGCTGTTGCACAAACCCCTCGCCTGAAGCTGGAGTCGTCTCGGAGCCAGCTTTGGAGAACCAGTTTAGGCGATACGCTCGTCAATACCTGCGGCTGTCATTCTGAGTCCCGACTTGTCGGGACGAAGAATCTACAGCATAGGTCTTAGACCCTTCGCGGAGTTCACCCTGAGTGGCGAAGGGCTCAGGGTGACATGGTAAGGCAAGGGAGCCTCAGGGCAGCCATACCTGTACTATTTTGGGCGCGGAGGCTGTTGCACAAACCCCTCGCCTGAACCTAGAGTTGTCTCGGAGCCAGCTTTGGAGAACCAGTTTGTGCGACACCAAACGCTGCAAATCGTTCCAGTTCCCCACTATCTACGTACTGCCGGAACTTATTTGTGAGCAGGAAACCGGGGGGAGTGATTCGCCGGCGGCGAAACGCTTTGACTCCGCGCTCAAACCTCTGCAGGGCTTCTTCCCCATCCGGGCCTCCCACCAACTGGATGGTAGGATGCACCCATGGCTGAAGACATTCATCAAGGAGGCCCAGAAGGTCTCGGTCTAGGCCACTGGTGCCGATCATCAGGAACTTCCGGCAGTCCTTGAGGAAATCCCGGGCAGCCTGAATGTGCGTACTTGGGCATACCATGTCCGCCATCCCCTTGCCTGCTAATGGCGCAGTCAATATGGGATATGGGCGGTTACCAGTAATCAGAACGCTCATGAGAGGACCAGGCGTATCATAAATGTATATGTTTCCGTCAGGCGTCTTTTGGAAGACGTCTTGAGACCTGACCAAGTCCTCCCAGGATTGGTCACTACCTCCTATCAGTTTGAACCAGTTGATGGAGCCGTGCAGCTTGACGACCTTGGCCTGCCGGTCTTCTCTCACGTAGGACTCAATATTGCTAAAGTCGAACTTGGGGTCAAACGAAGCTAGAGCTTGCTCCAACAACGAGTCATAATTCAGCGTCAGGAACAACACGTGATGTTCTGCAAGCAATCTGCGAACTAGCTGGGTGTAAGTTCCAGGCGTAGGTACATAGCTGTAACTTGACCGCCAGAGGAGGTCTCGGAGGTAAGGAGGCACATGCTTGAAATGTTGACGGAGGCGGTCGTCCCGGTCCTGAGCCAACTCCCGGAGTTCACTTTCCAGATCAAAGTTCTGTGAGCCACTCAGCGGGCTTAGGAGGTCTGCTACCACCCGGGCGCCAGGGTAAGGACTAAGTACATCGAAGTATGCATGGTGGTTTTTGATATCGAACAAGTCGCGTGCTAGAGGTGGTTTGTAGTCCCCCTGATTTAGGATAGGCGCGCTGCCGTTGTGGACGTCGTTCGACGCCCCAGCTCCCAAAATCACACACGCCTTCGGTAGTTCTGCAAGGTCTGGCATATCAACATTGTACCCCACAGGCGGTTGCGGTATTCCCGCTCAAGTGGCTCAATCTCGGCATACAGTTTTTCGACGACACCAAAGCTTCAGTTGCCAAGACGCTTCCGATTGCCGTAAATCCCTAAGCTATGCCTCGCTTACCCAACCTTGAGCGGGCCCGCCTAGGTCGCTCGAAGAGTCTTCGACCGTCACACCGCGTCGTCGGGCGGGCGCTCCGCCGAGGGGATGGCGGCAGCCTCCGGAAGGAACTGCCTGAGCCCGTCCAGGTAGCCGAGGTAGTTGCGGCGCGTCTCCTCCAGGTGGTCGCCGCCGAACTTCTCCAGGAAGCACTGGGCCAGCACCAGGGCCATCATCGCCTCTCCCACCACGCAGGCAGGGGGTACCTGGCACACGTCGCTCCGCTCGTAGTGGGCCTGCACCCGCTCGCCCGTCACCAGGTCCACGGAGGGCAGCGGCTTCCCCAGCGTCGAGATGGGTTTCAGGGCCATGCGCGCCACAATGGGCTCGCCGTTGCTCATCCCCCCTTCGATGCCCCCGGCCCGGTTGGTGACGTGGTGGAAGGGGCGCGCGTCGCCTCCCCAGGGCTCGATGATGTCGTGGACCTGAGAGCCCGCCAGGCGAGCATTGGCGAAGCCAGAGCCAATCTCGACCCCTTTCACGGCGTTGATGCTCATCATGGCCTGAGCAAGCAGCCCGCTGAGCTTCCTGTCCCACTGGACGTGGCTTCCCAGGCCCACCGGCACGCCAAAGGCGATGACCTCGAAGATGCCCCCCGCCGAGTCCCCTGCCTCCCGCGCGGCGTCTATGTGCTCCATCATGCGCCGGGCGGCCTCGGGGTCGGCGCAGCGGACAGGCGACTCCTCCACCTGGTCCCAGTTGATGGTCTCGGGCACCTGGGCGTTGACGGTGCCGATGGAGAGCACGTGGCTACGGACGCGCAGGCCGAACTCCTCCAGGAGCCGCCGGGACACCGCACCAGCCGCCACGCGGGCCGCCGTCTCCCGGGCGCTGGCCCGCTCCAGGACGTCCCGAACGTCGTGGTGGCTGTACTTGAGCACGCCCGGGAAGTCGGCGTGGCCGGGGCGCAGGCGGGTCACCCGCCGCGTCTTGGCCCCCTCTGGGACCGGGTCCACCGCCATGGCCTCGGTCCAGTTGGCGAAGTCCTTATTCTCGATCCCCAGGGCTATGGGGCTGCCCAGGGTGTAGCCGTGGCGCACGCCCGAGAGGACCTCCGCGTGGTCCTTCTCGATCTGCATCCTGCCGCCCCGGCCGTAGCCCTTCTGCCGGCGGGCCAGGTCCCGCTCGATGTAGGCCTCGCTCAAGGCCAGGCCCGCGGGCACGCCCTCCACGATGACCGTGAGGCCCTTGCCGTGCGACTCGCCTGCCGTCAGGAACCGAAACATGTCTCTCACCTCGCCTCGCCGCAGGGGGCCGCTCGTCCCTTGACAGGCTCAGGACAAGCGGCCTTCCGCCTCCTCGAGCGCCCGGCGCGCTGCCTCAAGCATGACAGCCAGGGGAGGCTCCCGGCCCGTCCAGAGGCGGAAACTCTCCGCACCTTGGTAGACCAGCATGGGCAGGCCCCCCAACGTGCGGGCGCCCGTCTTGCGCGCTTGGCGCAGCAAGGGCGTCTCTGGAGGATTGTACACCAGGTCGTACACCAGGGCTTGCGCGGGAATGAGCCCCGTCGCCAGCGGCGAGTGCCCCTCCGCCGGGCCGTGGCGCATCCCCACCGTCGTGCAGTTGACGATGAGGTCCCACGGGCCCTGGGCTTCCCTCAGCGCCGCGAGCGTCCCCGCCTCCAGGGGCACCGCCCGCGCCGCCACGCCTCCCGCCAGGCCCGATGCCAGGCGTGTGGCCCGTCCGACCGTCCGGTTGGCGATGGTGATGGAGGCCACGCCAGCCTCGGCGAGGGCGATGGCCACTGCCCGGGCGGCGCCGCCCGCGCCCAGCACCAGCACCCGCTTCGAGCCCGGCTCCAGCCCGCCATCTTCCCGCAGGGCCCGAAGGAAGCCAGAGGCATCGGTGTTATGGCCCACCAGCAGGCCGTTGCTGCGGACGATGGTGTTGACCGCCCCCAGGCGGCTCGCGGACTCAGCCAGCCGGTCCAGGAGGGGCACCACCGCCTCCTTGTGGGGCACCGTGACGTTGGCGCCCAGGACGCCTGGTGCCCGCAGCTCCTGCACGCGCCCAGACAGCCGCTCCCGCGCCGTCTCCCACACCTCGTAGCGGATGTCCAGGCCCAGGAAATCGAAGGCCGCCTGCTGAAAGATGGGGGAGATGGAGTGGCGGAGGGGGGAGCCGATGATACCGACGGTCGCTGTCACTGCTTGCGGGCCTGCCGTCCCTACACGCCCGGGTACCTGGGCCGGTGGGCCAGGTCGGCCTCGATCTCCGCCAGGACCTTGGCGGACTCGGACAGGTACCACCGGGCCTCTTCGCTCTCTCGGATGCCTTCGGGGACCTGAAGGCCCAGACGAAGGGCGCTGGGCGACGCGACGATGCGGTCCTTGGCCGCCTTCAAGTCGTCCAGGTTCATGGACCAGCGCACGAACCGCCCCGTCAGGCCGTCGCTCTCTGGGGAGGCGAGCCAGAGCATCATGGGCACGTTGGTGGCGGGATCGAGAACGATGCCCCGCTGGGACCTCCGGCGCCAGTACTCGGCCACGAGGAAGTCCTGGTCCTGCTGCTTGCCGATGTCCTTGGCCAGGTCGGTGTAGCCGATCACGTCCACAACGTTCACATCGACGCCGTAGGGGGCCGTGAAGGTGGCGACGCTGCTGGTGAGCCGGACCAGCGCCGCCTTGGCGACCCCGTAGGCGGTCAGCCAGGAGTCTTGGCGCAGGGCGTTGGGCGACGACACGTTGATCACCTTCCCCTTGCGCTGCCGCACCATGATGGGGACCACCCGGTGGAGCATGAGGTAGCAGCCGAACAGGTTGACCTCCAGGGTGAAGCGCCACTCGTCCCGGTCGTCCCACCCCACGGGGGCCAGAGGCCCCATCACCGCGGCGTTGTTCACCAGGATATCCACCCTGCCCCAGCGGGCCACCGTCTCATCCACCAGCCGGTCCACCCCCTGGGGTTGCGATACATCGGCAGGGATGCCCGCGGCCTCGCCCCCGGCATCGGTGACCTCCCGGACCGTTCGCTTCACCTCCTCATCCGTACGGGAGTTGATGACGACCCTGGCCCCTTCCCGGGCGTAGGCCAGGGCCGTGGCACGCCCGATGCCTCGGGCGCTCCCCGTGACGATGGCCACCTTGCCTTGCAGGGTTCCCATGCCAACCCCCTTACTGCTCGCCGCGCCGCTCGCTCGTGGCGTCCAGGTACGCCTGGAGCACCACCGCCGCCGCAGCAGCGTCCCGACGCCCTTTCTCGCGGGAGGGGGAAACGCCCGCCTCCCGGAGCCGCCGCCCCGCCTCTACCGTGGACAGCCGCTCGTCCCAGCTCTCTACGGGCACGGGGGACCCCTCTTCCAGCAGGCGGCGGAAGGCTAGCGTGCGCTCCGCCTGCGGTCCCAACCCGCCGCTCAGGGACGCAGGGAGGCCGACGATTATGCGCCCGACTCCTTCTCGCCGCGCGATCTCCAGAATGGCGACCACGTCCTCGCTGGGGGAGCGCCTCTCCATGGCGCCCCGGGGCGTCGCCAGGATGCCTCCCTCGTCGCTCAACGCGAGCCCGATGCGCCGCTCCCCTACGTCCAGGCCAAGGACCCTCACCGGCTACCTCCCTCGCCCTGCCGCCGCCGGACCGCATCCACGGCCCTCTGGAGCGCCTCCTCCAGCTTGCCCACGTCCCGGCCGCCCGCCTGGGCCATCTCGGGACGGCCCCCGCCGCCCCCGCCCATCACCTTGGCCGCCTCCTTGACGATCTCCCCTGCGTGAAACCCCTGGCCCACTAGGTCAGGCGTCACCATGGCCAGCAGCATAGGCTTGCCCTGGACAACGGCACCGAGAACCACGACGCCGCTCCCCAGCTTGTCTCGCAGCCAGTCCCCCGCCTCCCGTAGCGCGTCGGACGACCCCACCTGAGCCTGCCCGGCCACCACCCGCAGGCCGTCCACCGTCTGCACCTGTTCCAGGAGCTGCTGCGCCTGCTGTCGGGAGCTCTCCCGCTCCCTGGCGGCCAGCTCCCGCCGCAAGCGCGCCAACTCCTCCACCAGGGAGGCGACCTTCCCCTCGAGCTCCTGGGGTGCCGACTCAACCTTCCTAGCCAGCCGCTCCAGCAGGCCTTCCCGCTCCCGTACCAGGGCCAGGGCGGCGCGGCCCGTGACGGCCTCGATGCGCCGCATGCCTGAGCCAATGCCGCTCTCGCTCAGGATGTGGACGAGGCCGATGTCGCCGGTGGCCTGGACGTGGGTGCCGCCGCACACCTCCAGGCTGAAGGGCCCGGCTTGCCCTGAGCTTGTCGAAGGGCCGTTGGCCACCTCCACGACACGCACCTGGTCGGCGTACCTCTCGCCGAAGAAGGCCAGGGCGCCATCGGCGATGGCCTGGCGGTAGGTGCTCTCCCGCTTGCGGACGGGCACGTTGGCCCAGATGCGGTCATTGGCCAGCTCCTCGACCTTGCTCAGCTCTTCCTTCGACAAGGGGCTGACGTGGGTGAAGTCGAAGCGCAGGCGATCCGGGGCCACCAGGGAGCCCGCCTGGCGCACGTGGGTGCCCAGCACCTGGCGCAGGGCGGCGTGCAGCAGATGGGTCGCCGTGTGGTTGCAGGCCGTGTCCCTGCGTCTCTCGGCGTCCACCGTGGCGGCGACGGTCTCCCCGACGGCGATGGCGCCCCGCACGACCCGGCCCCGGTGGACGATGAGCCCGGCCAGAGGGGCCTGCGTGTCTTCCACCTGGACGAGACCGCCGGGGCCCTCGATGCGCCCGGCGTCGCCCACCTGGCCGCCGCCTTCGGGGTAGAAGGGCGTTTCCCGCAGGACAATCTCCAACCGCTGGCCCTCCGACGCCGCCTCTGCGGACACCCCGTCCACCAGCAGGCCGACGACGACGGAGGGCGCGGTGGTGGTTTCGTAGCCCAGGAAGCGGGTGCCGCCCACGCCTAGGGCCTCGTAAGGGCGGAGGGCCTCCAGTCCCGTGCCGAAGCCGGAGGCGGCGCGGGAGCGTTTCTGTTGGGCCTCCATCTCCCGCTGGAAACCCTCCACGTCCACCTCAAGACCGTGCTCCCGGGCGATTTCTGCGGTGACCTCCACAGGAAAGCCGTAGGTGTCATGCAGGCGAAAAGCGAACAACCCGGGAATGACCTCAAGCGAATGCTTTAAGTCTGAAAACCTTAGCCTAATTTGGTTGAGTTGATTATCGCTAAGGAGCGGAGGAGTCCACCTAAGAGGTTCTCCTGTTTGCACATGGCTAAACAACAATCCAAGTTGAAGAAGATTTCCGCGTATGTCGTTAACAGCCCATTCCTCACCGGATTCACCTATAGTAGCCGGACTCGAATTCTGACTTAGGTTCTTCGCAAGCTTATTTTCGAGGCGATCAACCAATCGTTCGGCTTTCTGCCTTGTGCTTCCACTCACGTCGGGGAACTGTTCAACCAGATCTTTGGTAATTAGTTCTCCTAGCTCCTGGTATTCAGGGCCGCGAGTTGCATTAACAACTGACAAATAGCCTTCTATGTCCTGCATACCATTCTTAATGACGTTAGCAAACTGCGCCTCCTCCAGTTGCAGCACCCGCAGCACGAACTCCCGGCCGCCGGCCAGCTCCGGGTAGGCATCGCCCATGTGCTGAATGACCACCTCTGCAACTTGGGACAAAAGCGCCCGTGGTTCGACAGGCTCACCACGAACGGTAACATCCTGTTCCGTTCGCCGTGAGCTTGTCGAAGGGCGGCCTTCCAGCCCCAGCTTGTGGCCGAAGCGGATGGCCCGCCGGATGAGCCGCCTGAGCACGTAGCCCCGGCCCTCGTTAGACGGCACGACGCCGTCGGCGATGAGGAACGTTGCGGCGCGGGCGTGCTCGGCCACCACCCGGATGGCACGGTCCTTCTCGGGGTCTTTGCCGTACTCCACGCCCGCAAGCTCCGCCACCCGGTCAACGATGGGCTTGAACAGGTCGGTCTCGTACACCGAGGGGACGCCCTGGAGGATCATGGCGGCGCGCTCCAGGCCCATGCCCGTATCGATGTTGGGCCGGGGCAGGGGGGTGCGGTGGCCGTCCCGGTGGTGGTAGAACTGCATGAACACCAGGTTCCACAGCTCCACGAAGCGGCCGCAGTCGCAGTCGGGGCCGCACTGGCCCTCGGGCTTGCCCAGGCGGCAGGGGCCGCCGAAGTCGTAGTGGACCTCGCTACAAGGGCCGCAGGGGCCCTCCTCTCCGGCCGGGCCCCAGAAGTTGTCCTCCTCCCCGTAGCGCCGGATGCGCTTTTGGGGCACGCCGATCGTCTTGTTCCAGAGCTCGTAGGCCTCGTCGTCGTCCAGGAACACCGTGGCCCAAAGCCGCTCGGTGGGCAGCTTCATGTGCTGGGTGACGAACTCCCAGGCCCAGGCGATGGCCTCCCTCTTGAAGTAGTCGCCCACGCTGAAGTTGCCCAGCATCTCGAAGAAGGTGAGGTGCTTGGCGTCCCCCACCGAGTCCACGTCCGTGACGCGAAAGCACTTCTGGCAGGTCGTGAGCCGAGGCTGGGGAGGCTTCATCTCGCCTGTGAAGTAGGGCTTGAACTGGACCATCCCCGCGCTGGTCAGCAGCAGCGTGGGGTCGCCCGCCGGGATGAGCGACGCGCTGGGGACAAGGAGGTGGCCCTTGCCCTGGAAGAAGTCGAGGAAGGCTTTTCGGATGGCTGCGCCCTGCAAGGAGATACTCCTCTGTTGCCTCCGGGGGAGCGGCAGGCGGGCCACACCCCCCGAGGTGCCGTGGTCTAGCTACGGATTGTAGGCGCGAGGCTTCGGGGTGTCAACGTTGGAACGGCCCCCAAGCAGACGCTGGTTGACAACCCCTATACCCTGTGCTAGTGTCAGGCCACCAACCGCAAGGGGCTCCTCCACCGGGGCGTGGCTGGCCTGGGAGGGAGGAGTGCATTCGGAGTGTCCCGGCCCCGGAGGGATGCCTGGCAGGGCCCTGGGTGCTGGGCCGTAGTTGAGGCAGGCGGCCAAAGGATGCCTCTGGTCTCGGAAGACAGCCGGCACGCCCGGCTGCTGGGCCTGTGCGCCGAGCTCTTGGAGAGCCGACGCCTCATCGTAGTCAGCAATCGCGGCCCGGTGGACCATGTCCAGGGCCCCGATGGCCGCCTCCAGGTGCGCCGCGGCAGTGGCACCCTGGTGACCGCCCTGACCCCCCTGCTCCGCAACGTGGAGTTCACCTGGATTGCCAGCGCCATGGGGGAGGGCGACCGCAAGGTGTGGGAGGAGCGGGGGGGAGGCCGCATCGCCGCTGATCTCCCGGGGTACCGGGTCTCCGTCCGGTACATATCCACTCCCCGCAGGGTCTACCATCGCTACTACAACCTCTTCTGCAACCCTCTTCTGTGGTTCCTGCACCACTACCTGTGGAGCTCGTCGTACACGCCCAACATAGACCTCGCGGTGCATGACGCGTGGGACAACGGCTATATCCCCGTGAACCAGGCCTTCGCCGCGGAAGTGGCAGCCGAGGCCGCCTCCTGGGACACGCCCCCGTGGGTCCTGCTCCATGACTATCATCTCTACCTGGTGGCGGCGGAGGTCCGCCGCACGGTCCCTGGCGCCGTGATCCAGCACGTGATCCACACCCCCTGGCCCGACGCCAGCTACTGGCAGCTCCTGCCGACGCGCATGCGTAGGAGCATCCTGGAAAGCCTCTGCAGCGCCGACATCCTGGGGTTCCAGGCCCGCAGGGACGCCTACAACTTCCTCCAGACCTGTGATCTCCAGCTTCCCCAGGCCCGGGTGGACCACGCCTCCAGCTCCGTGGAGTTCGGCGGCAGGCGCACGCTGGTGCGTCTCTACCCGCTCTCCATCGACGTGGAGGAGGTCCGCCGCATCGCCACCTCCCCCCGGGCCCAGGACTACGAGCAGCGCCTGCGGCCCCTCTGCGCCGAGAAGACCATCGTGCGGGTGGATCGGGCCGAGCCCAACAAGAACATCTTGCGCGGGTTTCGTGCCTACGAACTCCTCCTGGAGAGGCACCCGGAGCTCAGGCACCGGGTGACCTTCCTGGCCTTTCTGGTGCCCTCGCGGACTCACATCCGCCAGTACCAGAGGTACCTGGAAGAGGTGCAGGAGCAAGCGAACACCATCAACGCCTCCTACGGCAGCGCCGACTGGCAGCCCATCCGCCTCTTCCTGGAGAACAACTACCTGCAGGCCGTTGCCGGAATGCGGCTGTTCGACGTGATGCTGGTCAACCCCGTCATCGACGGCATGAACCTGATCGCCAAAGAGGGTCCGGTGGTGAACACCCGGGACGGCGTCCTGGTGCTCTCGGAGACGGCGGGGGCCTATCCCCAGCTCGCCGACGGTGCCCTGCCTGTCTCCCCAGCGGACGTCGAAGGGACCATGCAGGCAATCTACCAGGCGCTGACCATGCCGCCAGAGGAGAGGGCGCAGCGGCGGGCGCAGCTTGTCCTGGCCGTGGAACAGGAGGACGTGGTCCACTGGATCAGCCGCCAACTCGAGGACCTGCGCTCGATAGCCGGCCCCTAGCTCTCCGCCCAACGCAGGGCCGGTCCGCCGCATCGAGCATCCTGCCCGGCGCAGCCCGGCATGTCCCTCGCCTGGGGAGGGTGGATGGTACAATAGTGGCGCGACGGTTAGGCCACAGGATACAAGGAGGCCAGCTTGCAGCCGGGATGGGGTGAGGAGAAGGCCGAGGAAGGCACCGACCTGCTCCTTTGCCTCTTTCCTCACCTCCCTGAGTTCCTGGTCCTGGACACCAGGAAAGGCCTTCCGTCCGGGCCACGCCTCCTGCGCTTTACCTCGGACCAGGTATTGGCCCCCCCCTTCTTCCAGCAGGTGGAGCAGGCGTTCCAGCAACTGCTCCGGCCCAGGGGCCGTGCCCTGACCTATCTGACGCTCCTCGGCGAGCAGGTGGAGCTGCTGGTGCGCCAGGAGGCGATGAAGGCTATCGCGGCGGCGGTAGGCGACGAGCCGCCGCTAGGTCCTCCTCGCCGCGTGGGGCTGCTGGTGTGCGCCGGCGGCGTCCTGCGCCTGCCTGCGGAAGAGGTCCGACGGGTGCTGCAATCCGCCAGCCGCGGCGATGCGGACGCGGCAACCCTCGGCGATTGGCTCGTCGCCTTTGAGGAGCTGCGCGACCGCGAACGGGCGGAGGTCCGGCGAGAGGAGCTGGAGCGGGCGCGCGAGGTGGTCAACCCCCAGGGCTCCGAGTTCTACACCTTGTGGCAGAACCCCAACCGATAGGAGTACCTTGAAAGCCGTCTACATCAACGAACAGGGCGACGTAGATAAACTGCTGTACGGTGACCTCCCGGACCCCGCTCCGGGACCGGGGGAGGTCCTGGTTCGCGTCAGGGCGGCAGCCCTCAATCACCTGGACATCTACGCCCGCTCTGGCAGCGCTCGAGTCCGGGTCGGCCCCTTCCCCCACATCCTGGGGAGCGACATGGCCGGGGAGGTCTCCGCCCTGGGGCCTGGCGTTCAGGGCCTCCACGTCGGCGAGCGCGTTGTGGTGGACTACGTCGTCAAGTGCGGCATGTGCGACTCCTGCCTCGCGGGCCAGGACGAGTTCTGCCGCCGCCCGCTGGACATGGGAATCCACCTGCCGGGCGGCTACGCCCAGTACGTCAAGGCGCCCCTGGCCAACGTGCACACCATCGCCGACTCCCTGTCCTTCGAGGAGGCCGCCGCCATCCCCCTGGTCTTCCACACCGCCTGGCATTGCCTGGTCACCCAGGTCCGGCTCCGCCCGGGGGAAACGGTCCTGGTCAACGCCGCCGGCGGCGGCGTGGGGAGCGCCGCCATCCAGGTGGCGCGGGCCATGAGCGCCCGGGTCCTGGTGACGGCCGGCAGCGACGCGAAGATCGCGCGGGCGAAGGAGCTGGGCGCCGAGGACGGCGTCAACTACGCGGCTACCCCTGCCTTCAGCCAGCGCATCCGCGAGTTAACCCAGGGCGATGGCGTGGATGTGGTGTTCGACAGCGTGGGCGGCTCCCTCTGGGACGAGAGCTTCAACAGCCTCAAGGTCGGAGGAAGGCTGGTGAACTGCGGCGTGGTGGGAGGCCACCGCGCCAACCTGCACCTGGGGCTGCTCTTTACCCGGTGCATCACCATCGTTGGCTCCGGGGGCCCGGTGACCCTGGGCTCCGTGGGCCGCAGCCGTCGGGAGTTCGTGGAGTTCATGCGCCTGGTCAACCGGGGCATCCTCCGGGCCGTGGTAGGCAGGGTCTTTCCCCTGGAGCAGGCCCGGGATGCCCACTGCCTGATGGAGTCCCGGGACTTCTTCGGCAAGATCGTGCTCCGGGTGCCCTAGCGTCCCCACACTGTTTGGGCCGGCCGTCAGCGCTCCACTCGGCGTGAGCCTTCGGGCTGAGGTCGCCGAAGCCCGAAGGCTTCTCGAAAGGGCAGATGGCGAGATGTTTGCCCCGCTTGAGGTTAGTTGAGTTCGGCGTACGATTTAGCTTTGGGAAGCTTTGTTATCTACTTTACAAGCATTGCGGCGCAGTAAGGTTGCCTTACATCTGTAACCTTTTCAAGCACCCTGTTATGTTATCTTTGTAATGGCGACTATTACCAGACGGAGGACAACACATGTCGCAAATACATCAGATGGATGAGCGTCTGTGGGATTGGCTAAAAACGAAATCAGGCACATTTGACGCTTTTGGTTTCAACGCACAGTCCATTACTGGGAGCCTAGATCCAGAAATATTGGATGCGTGCTGGAGGCTCGTTGCTGCTGGGATTTTGAGGCCGACTGCAGGTGTGGTTCAATTTACGGTCACGGCGGTTGGTGGCGAGAGGCTCCAGGATGCGCACACGCCGTATTCTGCGACTAGTTATTATCAGCAACTCGTCGGTAACGCGTCCAAATTAGATGATGATGCGCGCGCCTACTTCAGAATCGCACTGGACTGCTTGAAGAGCACCCCGTACGGAGCGGTCGCCCTCCTCCGAGCTGCGCTAGAGGCTGAGATTTGGTCTCTCGTTGATACGTACGAGGCAAACTCTAAGCAAAAACAGAT
This sequence comes from Chloroflexota bacterium, assembly GCA_016202425.1. GTDB lineage: Bacteria > Chloroflexota > Dehalococcoidia > Lucifugimonadales > JACQOS01 > JACQOS01. The sequence continues at coordinate 7,343 of JACQOS010000167.1, read as the reverse complement.
CCGAGAGCTTCATCAGAGAGACCTCAGTGGTCGTATATCCCGCCTCGTCACAGGCGTTCGCAGCAAGGGGGTGATAGATGAGCAGCATATGGACGAGTTCGAAGCTTGCTGTACACAAATCAGGATTTCAGCCAACAGGGTTCTGCACCCCAAGGGCGTGTTGCCGCTGGTGGACCCAGCAATGGTTTATGCAGTATCGCACTCGTTTCGCAGAATGGCAGAAAACTCCACTTAGATCAAAGGCGCCCAAGCAGGCTGCTGAAAAATGGGAGTCCAGAGGGGCGAAGCCCCTTTGACGTCCTTCCTGTACAGGAAGGATGGGTGTCCCCCAGATACAACTTCTTCCCCCTTCCTGGCCAGAGCCTGTCCTGAGCCAGGCGAAGGAAAGGGGGCGAGGAGGATGGTCGAAAGGGTTTTTCAGCACCCTCCTAGCGATCCCAGACCGCGTGGGTCCGTTGACACCGTCCGCTCGTCCTGAGCCTGTCGAAGGGTGAGCGGATGGTCTGTCTGAGCTTGTCTGGTTCAGCCCGCGCGTCCCCCCGGGGCAGTCCCCTGGTCGCTGCGGGGCAGGCTCCCCACGAAGGACTGGAGGAGGTTGGTGAACTCCAGCGGGAGGATGAACTTGGTTGCTGCTCCCTCTCCGAGGCGCTTGAGGGTCTCGAAGTACTGGAGGCTCATGGTCCGGGCGTCGGCGGTCTGGGCCACGGCGTTGATCTGGGCCAGGGCCTGGCTGAACCCTTCGGCGTTGAGGATGGCCGACTGGCGGTTCCCTTCTGCCCTGAGGATGGCGGCCTGCCTTTCGCCCTCGGCCTGGAGGATGTTGCCCTGCTTGTTGCCCTCGGCCTTCAGGATGGCCGCCTGCCGCTCGCCGTCGGCCTCGATCACCGTGGCGCGCCGGATGCGTTCCGCTGCCATCTGGCGGTTCATGGCCTCCTGAACTTCTCTGGGCGGGGAGATCTCCCGGATCTCCACGGCGGTGACCTTGACGCCCCACCGCTCGGTGGCCTCGTCCAGCTTGGTGCGCAGCACGGCGTTAATCTGGTCCCGCTTGGAGAGGACGTCGTCCAGGTCCATGTCGCCCACCACGGCGCGCAGCGTCGTGGTGGCCAGGGCCCGGGCCGCGCCCACGAAGTTGCTGATCTTGATAACGGTGTACTCGGGCCGGTCCTCCATCACCCGAAGGTAGACGAAGAAGTCCACGTCAATGGGGGCGTTGTCCCGGGTGATGCAGGTCTGGCGGGGGATGTCCAGGAAAGTCTCCCGCAAGTCGACGCGCACCCGAGACTCGACGATGGGCCAGATCCAGCGGAGCCCCGGCCCCCGGATGCCCACGAACTGACCCCAGCGGAAGACCACCAGTCGGTCGTACTGCTTCACGATGTTCAGTCCCATGGCGAAACCTCCTGCTATGTCTCCGTTGCATCTGCCTGCAAAGACGTCTCTGGGCGGCGCTCAACTCTCGCTACCGTGAGGACCGGGCCGTCCACCGACACCACCTGGACCTCTTCACCCGCAGGGATGGGCTGGCGGTCTTGAGAGACGGCGCTCCATTGCTCGCTCGCCACCTGGACCGTTCCCCTGGGGGTGAGGTCCGTCGTCGCGTAACCCAGGGCGCCGATGACGGTGGGGGTCTCCGCCCCTGAAGGCGCTCGGCGGGCCCGGATGACGGTGCTCATGACCCAGCCGCCGCCTGCCGCCAGAACGACCACGACGGGAGCCACGAGCCACAGGCTCACGCGCACCTGGGGCATGGTGGGCGATGGTGCTCCGGCGTGAAAGAAGAGGAAGAGGCTTCCCAGGAGGAAGCTCACGACGGCCCCGACCCCCAGGATGCCGAAGCCGGAGACGTGGACCTCAAGCACCGCCAGCACGACAGCGAACAGGATCAGCAGCACCCCTGCCCAGTTCACGGGCAGGTTCCCCAGGGCGACCAGCCCAAGAATGAGCAGAATGACCCCCACGACGCCGGGGAAGACGAGCCCCGGGTTCCACAGCTCCACTATCAGGCCAATGCCTCCCAGTGTCAGGAGCAGGTAGGAGATGTTGGGGTTCGCCAGGAACTTGAGCAGCCCCTCTACCGGGCTCATCTCCAGGTCCTGCACGGGAGCGTCCCTGACGTCCAGGGCCAGCCGGCGGCCATCGGGAGGCTTTAGCTGAGCCTCGCGGCCTTGAAGCTGCTGGAGGAGTTCCGGGAGGTCGCCGGCGATGAAGTCCACCAGGTTGTCCTTCAGGGCCTCCTCCGCGGTAAAGGAGAGGGCCCGGAGCACCGTTGACTCCAGCTTTTCGACGTTGCGGCCCCGGAGGGCGGCGATGCTCCGGATCTCGGCGGCGGCGTCCTGGGTGGCCTTGGACTTGAGGGTCTGGGGAAGCTCCTCGCCTCCCGACCCCACGGGGCTGGCCGCGCCGATGTTGGTGCCAGGTGCCATGACGGCGAACGTGGCCGCCGCAGTGATGAACGTGCCTGCGGAGGCAGCCTGGGCGCCCCGGGGGGCCACGTACACCACCGTGGGCACCTGGGCGTTCAGCAGGTGCTGCGTGATCTTGCGGGTGGAGTCCAGCAGGCCCCCAGGCGTGTCCAGAACAATGACCAGCAGCCGAGCGTCCCGTTGCTCCGCCTCCTTGACGCCCCTCCCGACGTACCTCTCGGTGATGGGCGTGATGATCCCCTCCACCTTCATGACCAGCACCGGAGGCTGCTTGGCCCAGGCGACGCCCAGGAGGCCCGTCCCCAGCAGAAGGCCGGAGGCGGCGACCAGCGCCCGCCGGAAGAGGTGCCCGCCGCTCATGGCCTGCCCACCTCCCCATGTCGTGATTCCTGCGCCTGACGTGCCGGCTCCGGGCGGAAGAACCCTTCATCCCACGCCTGGCAGATGGCCGTGGCCACCCGCTCCGGGCGCTGGAGGGGGACATCGTGGATGGAGTCTTCCAGCCACACGGTTCGTGCCCTGGGAAGAAGGGCCTGGGCCCCGGCCACCTCCTGCTCTTTGGATACCCCACGTCGTTCCTGGGACCCGCCCGAGCGGACGGGCAGAAGAAGCACCGGCAGCCGCACGGTGGGGAGGAGGTCCTGGCGCCCTTGCTCCCAGAGCGCCCACAGGGCCTGCATGTGCCACTCCCGGCGGAGGCGAGGCCGGATCGTGCCGTCGGCGTGCGTGTCAAAGCTGTGGCGCAGGACCGTCTCCACCTCGGGACGCCACAGGTCGCCCCAGCGGCGCTCTCGGGCGCGGGCGACAAGCTGTTCCATGGTCAGGCGCGTAAGGTCCGGCGGTGCCAGGTCCCTTTTCACCTGCTCCCAGGTGGCCCCCGGACGAAGGGCAAAGGGTGTGAAGCCGCCGTCTATCCACACCAGCCCGGAGGCGGCCTCGGGATGCTTCGACCCAAGCGCCAGGGCCACGTTCGCGCCCCAGGAGTGGCCGACCACTAGAGGGCGCTCCAGGCCACACGCGGCGATGAAGTCCAGCAGGTCCTGGAGAACGGTGGCGAAATCGTAGCCCTCGTCTGGCTTGGAGCTGTCCCCGTGGCCTCGTTGGTCCAGGCCGACCACCTGAAAACGGCGTGCCAGGAGGGGCGCCACCAGGTCCCAGATGTGGCAGTTGGAGGAGAGCCCGTGCAACAAGAGAACCTCGGGGCCGTTCCCTCCCCAGTCGCGGTAGTGGAACGGGAGGCCCCGAAGGTCCACGAAGCAGTCCCTGACGTCAGGCACCGCCTGCCTCTCCCTGGGACGGATGGAGCTATCCAGATTCCACACTACCGCAGCGGCGCCAGGGGCACAAGGGGCTGGTTCACGGGAGCGGTGGTGCCACGGTATGCATCCAGCGGACCAGGTCTCTCACCACCCAGGGGGTGATCTCGTGGCCCATGTCGTACTCGTGGTAGCGGGGGTGGTACCCCTCTGCCTCTAGGAGGGCCCAGGCCTCCCGCCCGCGCTCTAAGGGGACGATGGGGTCCTGGCGGCCGTGGGCGATGAAGATCTCCTGGGCCCGCTCCGCCGGCAAGCGCTCCTTGAGCTGTTCCGGGGGCGGGAGAGAGGAGCTCAGGGCCGCCAGACCGGCAAAAAGGTCCGGCCTGGGGAGTCCCCATCGGTACGTCAAGCTGCCGCCCTGGGAGAAGCCGCCAAGGATGACCTGGGCCGGGGGCATGGGAAGCTGCGCCAGAAGGTTCGGGAACCACTGCTCCAGAAGCTCCTGGGCACGCCGGATATGGTCCGGGGACCGGAATCCGTCCGGCGGAGTCCATCCATAGCCCTCCAGCCCGGGCGCCAGCTCCAGGGGGACCGGGGCCTGGGGGAACGCGTAGAGATAGCCTCGGAGGTCAATGGCAGGCGCGAGCCCGGCGAGGTCGTACATGTTGGCACCGAAGCCGTGCAGCAAGACCACGAGGGGGTACTGGCGGGTGGGGCTGTACCCATCCGGGTAGACGACGGCGTAGTCGAGGCTTCCGCCCCGGTGCTCCTTGAGTTCCACAGGTGCAGGGCGCTAGGCCTGCCGGGTTCGCCGGCCTGCCTGGCGGCGCCGGGCGCCACGGGCGGGCTCCAGGCGCAGGAGCTGTTTGCCCGCGGTGAGCCTGTGGGTGAGCTTCAGGCCTATGGCCCGGGCTGGGGACTCGAACATGCCGTAGATGGCGGCGAGTTCCCGCTGGGTCACACCGAAGCCCCTCAAGAGCCCTCGAGGCGTCGTGCCGAACTTCTCCAGGAGGCCCTTGTTGGGCAGGGCTGTCAGCGAGACCTCGGCCTTCTTGGGAGCGGACTGAGAGGAGATGACCTCCGCGCCCATGGGCCTGGCCCAGAGCGTCACCACGTGTTGCAGGACGCGGTTGACCTCTTCGCCTTCCAGGCCGCCCCAGGAGTCCTCGAACTGCTGGCCGATGTAGGAGACCCACTCCCCGACGGGGATGTTCCGCTGCTTGAGAAATCCCATGGTGCCCGCCAGGAGAGACGTGAGGGTCATCTGGGCTCCGTCCAGGAGCACCGGCGTGGGTACGCGTGCCTGAGCCATCCGGCTCCTCCTTTCTTATCCCTGCGCCATGCGGCGCCCGCCGAGAGTTTAGCGGGAGCGCCTGGCTATTTGACCACAATGTCCCTGAAGATCCCGGTCTCCTGGCCGACGTTGACGCGAAAGCTGTAATTCCCGTTGGCCAGGTGGATATCGTCGCCGAAATGCAGGTCGGGTGCAAGGTGCGCTGTCTCAAGGCAAGCCAGGGTAAAGACGCTGTGCTGCTCGGCGGGGATGGACCTAGCCGCGCCCGACGCCTGGTCGATCACCTCCAGCGTAGGGCGCACGTCCGTGACTCGGGCACCATCGCTCGTTCGGAAGATGTGGAATGCCAGGTGGTGGTTGACCGGCAGCCCCTGGTCTATGGTGGTCATGCCCTGCATGGCGGCCACGGGACCGATCTTGAGCTTGATGGAGTAGGAAGGGGTCGCCGCCAGGTGCAGCTCAGCGGCGGGCGAGGTCGTGGCCTCTCGAGGGGAACACGCGACCACCATGGCTGGGAGCACGGGCGTGGTGAGTATGAGAAGCCGCCGGGCCCAGCATCCAGGCATCTGCACCTCCCTTGGCCACGGGAACGGGCCGCGCCCCCTCGGGATTATTGGCTCGATTATGGGCCTTTCGGCAGAAAAAGCAAGAGTTGCTTGCATGGGCCACAAGGCCCGTTGCCTGCTTCCCCTTGGGCAGAACGGTCAGGCGGAATGCGTTGGAGGGAGTCGAAAGGCGTCTTCTGCCTCTGACAGGAAGCAGCGACATCCCCGAGAGGCCGTTCAGACAATCCCGCTGCCCCTGGGGGGTGGGCGCTGTCGAACGCCGTTCGGGGGTGAACAACACGTTGGGGAGGGGTGGGAGGCCATGCCTTCAGGAAATTCCCGAGTCGCTGCTAGCGGACGGTGAATGTCAGATTCCTCACCAGGACGCCGCCCACGGAGACCCTGACCACGTAGTTACCCTTTTTCTGGAATGCGCCCAGGTTGATGCTGCTCTCCCCCGCGGGGAGCGCATGCTCCTGGTCATGCCCCACCGTTCCCAGCCTGCCACGCTCCTGGGCACAGAAGCGGGTCCCCACGCTGGCCTTGGCGACGGCCGCCACCACCACAGGCTCAGAGGGGCCGAACTCCTGCCCGCCCTCTCCCGTGGGCGCCCGGCCGCTGGCGAAGTCCATCTCGCTGAAATGCTGGGCGAAGGCGGCCTCGTCGGCGCTCCCTCTCGCGGTGCACTCCCTTGCTTGCTGCGAGGGGCCTCCGCACGCAGCAACCACGAACGCCAAGGCCGCGATGAAGATGGCGGCAGCACGTGAGCGGTCCGCGCGTAGGGGCATGTTTCACCTCCAGAACGATAAGCCCCAGTCCGCCTCAAAGGCATCTAGGCGACTGGGAGATGATTTGTGGGCCAAGGAGTGGTGACTCCTACCCCTTTGGCCTATACTGCAACGCCTCCGCCGGAGCCTGCCCTGAGCTTGCCGAAGGATGCACGACGCTCATGTCCTTAATCCTGCCAGACCGGGTGACTGGCGGCATTGTCATGAAGGAAGGGCTTCCAGCACTTGCTTTAGACGCTGGAATTCCACATTGAGTGCCTTCTTGGCCGACATATCAATTAGTGGCAAGAGCATTTTCATCAGCCCTGGGGCATTCATTTCCGCCCTAAGATGGACTCGGGACCCAGTGCCTTGTGGCTGCACTTCCCATCTTCCCCTTGTGCCCCGAAACCCGCCGTTAATCGTCAGGTCGGTCCACTTTCGCGCCGCTTCATCCATTTCTACGATCTCAACAGTGAACTGCTTCACTCCCATTGGAGTTCGTCGTGCCTTGGGTACACGTGTTCCCACACGGGCTGGGCCAGGCGGCTCGGATCTGGCCTCGTGCACGTGATCGCTCTGCCATTTGGCCTCGTTGGAGTAATCACGTAGGTAAGCGAATACCTCATTGGGGGACCGATCAATGTAAATCTCTAGCTCAACAGGCTTTCGGGCCATCGGGACCTCCGTTTGTGGTTCATCAGACTTACTCTTTAACCAGGACAAGAAAGGCGTGAGGCCCAGGTTGACCTACCCCACGCCCCTCGGCCTATACTGCAACGCCTCCGCCAGGGCCTGCCCTGAGCCTGCCGAAGGGTGGACCACGCCTATCTCCTCCGACCCCGCCATGTCGGCGATGGTGCGGGCCACTTTCAGCACCCGGTGGAAGGCCCGCGCTGATAGCCCCATCTGCCGTGTCGCTGCTACGCCTCCACCGCTACGTACTCCGCCTTGGTGTTTGGCTCAGGGATGGGCAGATTGTCTTCAATCAGACCTTGAAGATGGAACTCTATGGCCTCACGCATGTTTAACGAAACTTCTTCAAGGGTATCCCC
>JACQOS010000169.1 GCA_016202425.1 Chloroflexota bacterium | reverse complement strand
CGTCGCCTGTCGCAGGTACGCTGCAACGCTGGTGCATGGGGGTGCAGGGCGAGCCCTGCCCCCTTCCTGGCCAGGAAGGGGGCGAGGGGGATGGTCGAAAGGGTTTTTCAGCACCCTGCTAAGGGAGGTGCAAGGTGTCCTGGTACCATTGGCTGGCAAGGGCTTGCGTGGCCGCTTCCCTGGGGCTGGCTTTTCTCCTGGTGGGGGCCTGTGGGGCGGAGGAGCCCGAGGCGCCGGTCCTCACCATCTACTCCGGGCGGAGCGAGGCGCTGGTGAGGCCGCTCATCGACGAGTTCAGCAAGCTGACGGGCATCTCGGTGCAGGTCAAGTGGGGCGACACGGCCGAGCTCGCGGCAACCATCCAGGAGGAAGGGGCGAACACGAGGGCCGACGTCTTCTACGCCCAGGAGCCCGGCGCGCTGGGTGCCCTCCAGGACAGGTTCATCCAGCTCCCTGCCACGCTTCTCGATAGGGTGGAGCCCCAGTTCCGCTCCCCCCAGGGGAAGTGGGTGGGCATCTCGGGCCGGGCCCGCACGGTGGTCTACAACACGCAGAAGGTCAAGGAGACCGACCTGCCAGAGAGCGTCATGGGGTTCACCGACCCCAAGTGGAAGGGACGCCTGGGCTGGGCACCCACCAACGCCTCGTTCCAGGTGATGGTGACGGCCATGCGGAGCGTGTGGGGCGAGGAGAAGACGCGCCAGTGGCTTCAGGGCATCAAGGCGAACGCACCCAAGGTCTATCCCAACAACACCACCATCGTGCAGGCGGTGGGCGCGGGCGAGATCGACGCCGGCTTCGTCAACCATTACTACCTGTTCCGCTTCCTCCAGGAGAAGGGCGAGGATTTCCCCGCCCGCAACTACCATCCTAAGAACGGCGACCCAGGGGCGCTGGTCATGGTCTCCGGGGTTGGGGTCCTGGCTGCCTCCAAGAAACAGGAGACGGCCCTGAAGTTTGTGGACTTCCTGCTCTCCAGCGTGGGCCAGCAGTACTTCGCTTCCCAGACCTATGAGTACCCGGTGGTCAAAGGGGTCGCCACCCAGAGGCTGCTGGTGCCCCTCTCCCAGGTCCAGGCGCCGGCCGTGGAGCTCAGGGACCTGGCGGACCTGAGAAAAACGCTGGACCTCCTGCGCGACGTGGGCGTCCTCTAGCTAGAGTGGGGGGAAAGATGCCGAAGAGGGCGGCGTTGAGCCGGTTCGCGCTAGTCCTGGTTCTCTTTTTGCTCCTGGCCGTGGGGTGCGTGCGTGGGCCACAGGTTTCCCTGGGGGAGACTGCGGAGGGCGGGCCGGTCAGCAAGATCGAAGTGCTGCTAGGCGAATACTTTTTCCAGATGGAGGACCGGGCCAAGGGGAGCCCCCTCGTGTTGCAGGCGGGAAGGAAGTACGAGATAGAGTTCGTGAACATGGGGTCGGAGCTCCACGAGGTGCTGCTGGGGAGGGGCCTCGTCCGGGCAGGGGGCAAGCCGGCCCGCTACCAGAAGAGTCTCCTGGAAGGTGTCCCTGTGGAAGTGGAGGGGAAGACCGTGGTGGGTGATAAGCTGCGGGCCTTCGAGGTGGAGGCCGAAGGGCTGGAGGAGCTGGAGCTGGAGCCCGGCGTGGAGCTGGAAATCGAGTTCACTCTGCCGGCCGACAGGGTAGGGGAGTGGGAGCTGGCTTGCCTTGTGCCCGGCCACTACGAAGCGGGGATGCGCTTGCCTGTGGTGGTCGAGGGGAAGAGATGAGCCTGGCGGCAGCCGCCAGGGGCCTGGTGCGGGGCCGGGCAAGGCAGCGGCCTCCCCCTGTGGTCTGGGTGCCGGCGCTGCTGGTGGCCCTGGGCATGCTCCTACTTCTGGCCTACCTGGTGGCCAGGACGCTGGGGGCGGGGAGCGAGGCGCTGGACCTCTTGCTGCGGCCCCGCACCTTCTGGGTGGCGGCGCGCACCGTGGCCCTGGCGGTCACGGTGACGGCCACCGCGACGGCGCTGGCCGTGCCCCTGGCGTGGCTGACCGTGCGAACGGACCTGCCGTTCCGCCGGGGCTGGTCGCTGCTCACCGTGCTGCCGCTGGTCATTCCCAGCTACGTCCTTGGCTTCGTCATCATCGCGGCGGTGGGCCCACGGGGCATACTCCAGCAGGCTCTGGCGAGCCTTTGGGGCGTTGAGCGACTGCCTGACGTGTACGGGTTCCCTGGCGCTGTGCTGGCCTTGAGCCTGGCCACCTATCCGTACATGCTGCTCGGCCTGCGGGCAGCGTGGTGGGGGCTGGACCCGGCCCTGGAGGAGACCTCCCGGAGCCTGGGGGCAGGGCCGTGGGCCACGTTCCGAAGGGTGGTCCTGCCGCAGCTCCGGCCCGCTTTGGGGGCAGGGGCGCTTCTTGTGGCCCTCTACACGCTGCACGACTTTGGGGCCGTCTCCCTGCTTCGGTTCGAGGCGCTGACCCAGCAGATCTACGTGCAGTACAAGGGGTCCTTTTCTCGACACCTGGCCGCCGTTCTCTCCCTGGTCCTCGTCGGCCTCGCGGTGCTGGTGGTAGTGCTGGAGGCCCGGATGAGGGGGAGGGCGAGCTACCATCGGGCCGCGCCGGGTTCGGCGCGGCTTCCGTCGTTGGTCCATCTCGGCGGATGGCGGTGGCCAGCCCTCTTGTTTTGCGGTGCCATCGTGGGCCTGGGCGTGGCCATGCCCGTGGGGGTGCTGGGCTTCTGGTTGTGGCAGGGGGTCTCGGCGGGAGAGCCGGTGAAGGTGCTGTGGGGTTCGGCCTGGAACTCCCTTTCCGTGTCTGTCCTGGCCGCGGTGGCCTCCCTGGCGGCGGCGGTGCCGGTGGCCGTGCTGGGGGTCCGCTTCCCCGGCTGGCTGGCCCGATGGGCGGAGCGAACCACCTACATTGGCTTCGCCCTGCCCGGAATCGTGGTAGCCTTGGCCCTGGTGTTCTTCGGTGCCAACTACGTTCCGTGGCTTTACCAGACGCTCGCCCTGCTGGTGTTGGGCTATGGCGTCCTCTTCGTGGCCCAGGCCGTGGGCGCCGTCCGGACGTCGCTGGTGCAGGTGAACCCCCGCGTGGAGGAGATGGGCCGGGTCCTGGGAAGCCCTCCCTGGCGGGTGCTCCTGACGGTGACGCTTCCTCTGGTACGCCCCGGTCTGCTGGCGGGAGCGGCCCTGGTGTTCCTGACCACGATGAAAGAGCTGCCCGCCACGTTGCTGCTGAGCCCTATCGGCTTCCACACCCTGGCGACCAAGGTCTGGTCGGCCACGGAGGATGCGCTCTTTGCACGGGCGGCCGCCCCTGCTATCCTCCTCGTCCTGGTGGCCTCTCTCCCCCTTCTCTGGCTCCTTCGCCAGGAGCGGCAGGTGCGTCCATGAAACGCGCCACGGAACTCGCAGCGGCGGCGCCCGCGAGCCCTCCGGCCATCCGGTGCTTCGGCCTCACCAAGCGGTACGGCACCGTGGAGGCCGTGCTCCAGGTGGACCTGGCGGTCACCCCTGGAGAGGTGATGGTGCTCCTGGGACCTAGCGGTTGCGGCAAGACGACCCTGCTGCGCCTGATCGCTGGGTTCGAGCGCGCGGATGCGGGCACCCTGGCAGTGGGAGGCCAGCTCGTGGCCGGGCCCGTGGCCTGGGTCCCCCCGGAGAAGCGGCGGGTAGGGATGGTGTTCCAGGACTACGCCCTCTTTCCTCATCTGGATGTGGAGCGCAACGTGAGCTACGGGCTGTTTCGGGAGCCGGGACGAAGCCAGAGGGTGCGGGAGGTCCTGGCGCTGGTGGGCCTCGAGGGACTGGCCCACCGGATGCCCCACGAGCTCTCGGGCGGCGAGCAGCAGCGGGTGGCCCTCGCCAGAGCCCTGGCACCTCGGCCCACCGTCATTCTCCTGGACGAGCCGTTTTCCAACCTGGACGCCAAGCTGAGAACCAGGGTCCGGGGGGAGGTGCGCGCGATCCTTCGGGAGGCCGGGGCGACCGCCATCTTCGTCACCCACGATCAGGAGGAGGCGCTGTTCCTGGGTGACAGGGTGGGGGTGATGAACCAGGGACGCCTGGAGCAGGTGGATACCCCCGAACGCATCTTCCACCGCCCCGCTACCCCCTTCGTCGCCCGGTTCATGGGGCTCGCCGACTTCCTGCCCGCCCGGGTGGAAGGACAGGCCCTGGTGACGGAGCTGGGGATGCTCCCCCGTCCTCCCGAGGTGACGCCGGACAAGCCCGTGGAGGTCATGGTCCGGCCCGACGACATCCTCATCCACCCGGACGAGTCCGGGCAGACCGTGGTCCTGGAAAAAGTCTTCCAGGGGACGCACCACCTGTACACGGTCCGCCTGGCCTCAGGAACGGTGGTGCACAGCCTGCGCCCCCACTTCGAGACCTACCCCGTGGGCGCCCATGTGGCGGCGCGCATCGAAGCAGGGCACGCCCTCCTCTGCTTTGTCAACGGCCAACTCAGGCCCATCCCGCTCATGGACACCGGCCCGTAACCCCGTAGGGCTGCTCCTGGTGTAGTGTCCCTGAAGTTCGCAAAGGAAACTCGCGCCAGATTGTCATTGCGAGGCGCGATGGTTCGAAGTTCTCAGCACAGGCTCCGGAGGGCCGTGGCAATCTGGTGGAGAGAGGGGAGCGCCACCCCAGATTGCTTCGTCGTCCCGATGGAGTCGGGACTCCTCGCAATGACAATTAGAAGTAGTTCGGAAATTCGTCTCGGGGGAGTCCATCCCGACGCGTCGGGATGGCGGGGGTCTGGGGGTGTCCCCCAGCTATCTTTTCTTCCCCCTCTCCCTTTCCCTTGCCAAGGGAGAGGGGGTACAGGGGGTGAGGGTTTCCCGAATAGCCTCTAGAGCAGCCGGAGCGAGGAGAGCCTCTTGCGCCAGCGCCTGAGCAGGTCATCCCGGCGGGGCTCGAAGATGGAGCCGGGGCCCGGGAGCCGGGACGCCGGCTCCTGAGGTCCCGCGAGGAAACGGGCAACTCCCCCAGCGATCAGCGAGGCCAGGCCCACGGTGCCGAGGCGGAAGAAGGTGCGCCGTGAGTACAGGGGCAATGGCGCTTTGCTGGGCTCACCAGGCATCAGTGAAGCTCCCTCCTCGGTGGGTGCCGCACGCGGCGTGCGGCGCCGCAGCCGTTCCATTGTAGGCGATTCGCCGAAAAATGCAAGAGAAAGGGCCAAACTGGTCTCCAAGGGGCTTCACAAGCGGCCCGCGACCTGGTAGAGTGACCGACCGGCCGTTTTTCGCTCCTGGTCAAGGCTCGAGGGAGGCCAATGGACCCCAAGCCCATCGTCGAGATTGCCATCTGGCACGACATCTCCACGGCCCTCCGGTTCCTCTGGGCCTACTGGTTCGTCATCATCGGCTTCGCCTTCAACATGCTCATCGCCCACGCCATCATCCCTTCGCTCGTGGCGAGCGGCCAGTTGTCCCCGCGCGTCGCTCGGCTTCGGCCGCTGTTCTACCTGGGTGCACTGGGAATCCTTGCCGTGGCGTTGCTCTCCCTTCTGCTGAGCATGTTGCAAATCGGCGCGATTGGGAGGTTCTGGGACCGATGGTGGATCTAGGTGGCTAAGGCGATGGACCGGTAGCGAGCCGACATGCCCCGCGTTCGCCCGAGCATTGTTGTCCCGCTCGTCCTCTTCGGTGGAGGCGGACTCGCCGTCCTCGGCGTGGCCGTGTTCTTTCTTGCCAACGCCTGGTTCGGTGTCCCTGTGGGCGCGCAGGGGCCCGTCCAGCCCATCGCGTTCCCTCATACCGTGCATGCCGGCGCTCCCGCCGAAGACGGGACGGGGGGGTTGGGGCTCTCGTGCACCTTCTGTCACCGGAACGTGGAGCAAGGGGCGGCGGCTACCGTTCCTGCCGTGGAGCAGTGCATGTTCTGCCATGCCGCCGTGGGAGGGACTACCGAAACGGCCCAGGCGGAGATCCAGAAGCTTCGGGACACGGCCAAGGTGGGTGAGCCCATCCTGTGGAAGAGGGTGTACCGGCTGCCGGACCACGTACAGTTCGTGCATGACGTTCACGTGCGGTTGCTGTCCCAGCAGCAGGGAGTCACGCCGTCGGAGACCTGCTCCACCTGCCACGGCCAGGTGGAAACGATGATCAAGGTGACGCAGGTGCGGAGCCTCAAAATGGGGGACTGTGTGGACTGCCACCGGCAGTACACCGCCCCGACCGACTGCGCCATCTGCCATTACTAGAAGGCTGCTGAAAAAGGGGAGTCCAGAGTCCCGAGAGTCGGGACGGAGCCTGCCCTGAGCCGAAGCCCTTGAGCCGAAGGCGAAGGGGAAGTCGAAGGGACGGGGGTCCCGATGGCGCATCGGGATACAACTTCTTCCCCCTTCCTGGCCAGGAAGGGGGCGAGGGGGATGGTCGAAAGGGTTTCTAGAAGGGACGTGCGGTGAGGACGACGCGTCGGCAGTTCCTCAAGTGGTCGGGCATGGCGGCCGTGGGCACGGTTGCCTTCATTGGCTGCGACATCCGGGGGGAGGAGCTGCTGGTGGAGAGCCCCTCCACGATGCCGGAGGACCTGGTCTCCGGCCTGGAGGCCTGGTACGCCACCCTCTGCGCCCAGTGCGGGGCCGGCGAGGGGGTCATTGTGAGGGTCATCGGAGGCCGGGCCATCAAGATCGAAGGGAACCCGTACCATCCGGTGAGCGGGGGCAAGAGCTTCGCGCGTTGCCAGGCGGGACTTCAGGCCCTGTACAACCCTGACCGCCTCCGAGGGCCCCTGCGCCGTGTCGGCGACAGGCGTTCGGAACTCACGGGAATCTCCTGGGAAGAGGCCCTGGCCGACCTGACGAAGCGCCTGGCCGATGCTTCCCCCGGCTCGGTGGTTCTGGTAACCGGGCCCCAGCGGGGCACCCTGGGCAAGGTGGTCCAGGGGTTCGGTAGCACCTACGGGGCCCAGCACCTGGTCCATGAGCCCATGGAGCAGACCGTGCTCCGGGCTGCCATCAAGCAGGTCTTCGGCCTGGACCAGCTTCCGGTGTTCGACCTGGCGAGGGCGGACTACGTGCTGAACTTTGGTGCCGACTTCCTCTCCACCTGGCTCTCACCCGTGTTCTACAACCGGGCGTACGGAGAGTTCCGCCAGGGGGACCGGCCCAGGGGCACGCTGGTGCAGGTGGAGCCCAGGTTCTCTCTAACCGCGGCCAACGCTGACCGGTGGCTCTACATTGACCCTGGGAAGGAGGGCGTCCTGGCCCTCAGCCTGGCGTACGTGCTCCTTGCCGACCACCAGGGCCAGATCAACCGTCGTGCTGCGGAGGACATGACCGGCGGCCAGGGGGCCAGCTATCTGGAGGCCTTTGCGCCGGAAAAGGTGGCGCAGGAACTGGGCGTCGGGTGGGACGCGGGGAAGGTCAGGGCGCTGGCCGAAGAGTTCGCCGGACACAGAAGGAGCCTGGCCATCGGCGGAGGGCCGGCGGGCTCTCACACCAACGGGCTGTTCAACCTGAAAGCTATCTACAGTCTCAACTATCTGGTGGGTAACGTGGGTCGGGAGGGCGGTATCCTGTTCAACCCTGCCCCTCCTCTCAAAGATGTGCCGGCGTCGGCCCCCGGGGCAACGCTGGCCGACTGGCAGCGCCTGGTGGACAGGATGCGGGCGGGGCAGGTACGCCTGCTGCTCGTCCATGGCTCCAACCCGGCCTATGGCCTGCCCGCCCAGCTAGGGTTCGCCGCGGCCCTGGAGCAAGTCCCGCAGGTCGTCTCCTGTTCCAGCTTCATGGACGAGACCGCTGCCTTGGCGGACCTGGTGCTGCCGGACCACGTGTACCTGGAGGCCTGGGGCGATGACATCCCCGAACCCGGTCCTGGGTACCAGACGGTCACCCTCCAGCAGCCCGTGGTCCACCCCTTCAAGCCTGGCCGCGACGACCCAGGCACGCGGGCCTTCGGGGACGTATTGTTGGACGTAGCGAAGCGCCTCGGCGGGAAGGCGGCCGAGGCCCTTCCCTGGAAGGACATGCGCGAGGCGGTCCGGGACACGGCCCGCCAGCTCCACGCCCTGGGGCGAGGCTCCGTAAGCGCGGGGGACTTTGAGGTCTTCTGGAACACCCTGCTCCAGTGGGGTGGCTGGTGGGACGAGAAGGCGGTGGGCCCGTCGGTCCCAGGGGTCCCTCCGAGGTTCGACCGAGATGCGGTCCGTCCGGAGTTCGAAGGAAGGCCCGAGGAGTTCCCCTTCTACCTGGTCCCCTTCGCCTCCCACTCCCTGGCCGACGGCTCCGGTGCCAACCTCCCCTGGCTTCAGGCGACGCCGGACCCGCTGACCACGGCGGTCTGGCATACCTGGGCCGAGGTCCATCCGGAGGATGCGAGAAGGCTCGGGCTGAAGGAGGGGGATGAGCTGGTGGTGGAAACGCCCGCGGGCTCCGTCCGCCGGGTCCTGGCGCGTCCTCACCCTGCGGCAGCCCCAGGCGTCATCGCCATTCCCACAGGCCAGGGGCACACGGTGTACGGGGACTTTCCGGTGGGCCTCGGCCTCAAGCGCTACTTCAGCGTGGTGGGCAGGGACAGGGGAGCCAACGTGTTCTCCATCCTGGCCCCCAAGAGGGAGAGGGAGACCGGCGCCCTCGCCTGGGGCGCCACCAGGGTCAGGATAGCCAAGACGGGCGAATGGATCCGCCTCTCCAAGTTCGAGGGCGTGGTCACCCCCATGTTTCCCAAGGAGGTCATTCCCCTGGCCCGGCTCTCGGGAGAGAAGCGGGGTTCCTAGGGCTGCGGAGGAGCGAGCATGGTTACACCGCGAAGGGACCGCAAGTGGCAGTTCGTGGTGGATATGGACCGCTGCAGCGGCTGCCAGGCATGCGTCGTCGCCTGCCAGGCGGAGAACAACATCCCCATCAACTCCGAGGCGCAGTTCAACCAGCACCGGGCCGTGGAGTGGATCCGGATCGAGCGCTACTGGGAGGGGGAGTTCCCCAACGTGAAGGCCAGGTTCCTGCCGGTGCTCTGCCAGCAGTGCGGCAACGCCCCCTGCGAGCCCGTGTGCCCGGTGTACGCCACCTACCACAACAACGAAGGGCTGAATGTCCAGGTCTACAACCGCTGCGTGGGGACCCGCTACTGCCAGAACAACTGCCCCTATCACATCCGCTTCTTCAACTTCTGGGAGCCCGTGTGGCCGGAATCGCTTCGCAACCAACTGAACCCGGACGTGACGGTGCGCAGCCGAGGCATCATGGAAAAGTGCACTTTCTGCGTCCAGCGCATCCGCCGCGCCGAGCTGGATGCGGCAAGGACGGGCAAGCCGGTGGGCGAACGAGGCTCCGAGCAGGAGGTAGGCCTCCAGCCCGCCTGCGTCCAGGCGTGCCCCACGGGGACCCTGGTCTTTGGCGACCTCAACGACCCCGAGCATTTCCCCACCCTGGCGAAGCTGGTCAAGCACGAGAGGCGGTTCCGCCTCTTGGAGTCCCTGGGGACCGAGCCCAACGTGGTGTACCTGAAGAAGGTGGACCTGGAGGCGAAGGAAGAAGTCCATGGCGCATAGGGACGGCCACGGCCCGGAGGTGACACCGGAGTCTTTCACCCAGGACGCCCTGGGGCTCCATGCGCGCACCCCTCCCGGGTACAAGAAGGCCCTGTGGGTAACGGGGCTCCTCTTCCTGCTGGGCATTATCGGGTTCGTGCTCCGGGCAGCCGGCGACGGCTTTGAGCGGCGAGAGCCGTGGGGGTACTTCGCCGCTACCGTCGCCTATCTCCTGGGAACGGCGGTCGCGGCACCCCTGGTGGCGGTGGCGTTGCGCCTGGTGAAGGCCCACTGGCGAAGGCCCATGGTCAGGATCGCCGAGGTCTACAGCGTGGTGGGCCTGCTGGTCCTGCTCATGTTCGTCCCGTTGCTCTTCCTGGTGCCTTCGGCCGCAGGGCGCAGGACGCTCTGGCTGCAGGCGGAGCCGGACAAGACCCTGGGAAGCCTGGGGGTCGTCCCCCGTCTGGTGCTCCCGGGTGCCCCCCACGTCTACATCACCATCCTGCTGGCCTCGCTGGTCCTCTGCGCCCTGGCTTTGCTCTGGCTCTCCGCCAGGCCGGACCTGGCCATGGTCCGGGACGCGAGGGGAGGGAGGCTGCGGGGGCTTGGGGGCTGGATGGCCGGCAAGTGGCGGGGGAGCCGGAAGGAGTGGAAGGTCCACCGGGCCGGTGTTGGGCTGCTGGGAGGGTTCTTTTTCCTCCTCCTGGTAGGCACCGTGGCCTTCTTCAGCGTGGACTTCGCCCTGGCTCTCGTGCCCGGGTGGAAGGACTCGGTGTTCCCCGCGGCCCAGGCCCTCAGCGCGCTCCAGGGGGGGCTGGCCACCGTCGTGTTCACCCTGTACCTGGTGAGGCGCTTCGGCCATCTGGAGCGCTACATTCACATGGAGCACTTCTGGGGGGCGAGCAAGATCCTCCTGGCCCTCTCTCTCCTCTGGTTCTACTTCTGGTGGTCGGGCTTCGTCGTTTTCTGGTATGGACGCCTGCCCGTCGAGCAGAACTTGCTCCAGCTTCTCATGTTTGGCCCCTATCGCCCCGTCTTCCTTCTGGCCTTTGCCCTGAACTTCCTGGCGCCGTTCCTTACCCTGCTGTGGAACGGTGTGCGCAGGAGCACCTGGGGCCCACCCCTGGCCGCCTTCTTCATCCTGGTGGGGACGTTCCTGGACAAGGTGCGCATTTACGTCGCTGCCTACTCCGTGGAGGACATCGCCGCCCATACCCTAGAGAAGGTCCCGCCAGCCCACCTCCCGGACGTGTTCGACCTGATGATCATGGCGGGAGGGGTCTCGGGCGGCATCTTCCTCTTCCTTGTGGCGGCCCGACTGGTTCCCATCTTCTCCCTCTGGGAGATGGCGGAAGGGTTCCGCCTGCGGGCCGTGCGGCCGTTCCTGCGGACCCGGCTAGTGGTGCTGGGCAAGCCCGATTAGCAGGTTGGTGAAAAAGGAGGAGTCCAGAGGGGCGCAGCCCCTTT
>JACQOS010000166.1 GCA_016202425.1 Chloroflexota bacterium | reverse complement strand
CTCTTGGGGCGTGGTACCGCTGCCCCGGGCGATGCGGCGGCGCCGGCTGCCATTGAGGATGTCTGGGTGGCTGCGCTCCTCCGGGGTCATGGAGAGGATGATGGCCTCGATGCGCTTGAGCCGCCGCTCGTCTACGGCGTCGGCGGGAAGGCGGCGTCCCAGGGCGGAGAGGCCGGGGATCATCTCCAATATCTCCTGGACCGGGCCCATGCGCCGAAGCTGGCGGAGCTGCTGAAGGAAGTCCGCCAGGTCGAAGGTGGCCCTGCGGAGCTTCTTCTCCAGCTCCTTGGCCTGGTGAGTGTCCACCTCCTGCTGGGCCCGCTCGACGAGGGTGGCCACGTCACCCATGCCCAGAATGCGGGAGGCCATCCGGTCCGGGTGGAAGGGCTCCAGGGCGTCGGCACGCTCGCCCGTGCCGACGAACTTGACGGGGACGCCGGTGACATGGGCGATGGAGAGGGCTGCGCCGCCCCGGGCATCGCCATCGAGCTTGGTCAGGACCAGGCCCGTGAGGCCGATGCGCTGGTGGAACTCCTGGGCAGCGCGGACGGCGTCCTGTCCTGTCATGGCGTCGAGGACGAGGAGCGATTCGGCGGGGCTGGTAGCGGCCTTGAGTTCTTCCATCTCCCGCATGAGTTCGTCGTCAATGTGCAAGCGGCCCCCCGTGTCCACCAGGGCCCAGGTCGCGCCCAAGGCGGAGGCCCGCTCCAGTCCCCGCCGGGCTACCTCCACCGTGTTGGTGGCGCCGTGCTCGGCGTACACCGGGATGTCGTGCTGCTTGCCCAGGGTGACGAGCTGCTCGATGGCTGCGGGACGGCGGAGGTCGGCAGCGATGAGGACGCTCTCGTGGTGCTCCTGCCGGCGCAGGTGGAGGGCCAGCTTCGCGGCAGTGGTGGTCTTGCCGGAGCCTTGCAGACCCAGGAGGAGCGCCACGGAGGGAGGCCGGGGCGACGGCGTGAGGGCCCGGTAGCCCTGCCCCAGGATGGCAGTGAGCTCCTCATAGACGATTTTGACTACCTGCTGGCCGGGGCTCAGGCTCTCCAGGACCTGGCTGGCGATGGCACGATCGCGCACCCGCGCGACGAGCTCCTTGGCTACCCGGAAGTGGACATCCGCCTCCAGGAGGGCAAGGCGGACCTCGCGGAGGGCCTCGTCCACGTCCTTCTCGGAGAGGCGGCCACGGTTGACCAGGCGCTGGAAGACTGCGGTGAGCTTCTCTGTGATGGTGTCGAACATGGCGCTGAGGGGCCTTCCGTATTGTAACGCAACCAGGGCGCCCAGGGGACTCCAAGCTTCGCGCGGAAGAAGGGGACCGTAGCCTAGGCGATGGTTGCAGCGGGGCTGTACTATTGGTGCGCTTCCTTCGCCTATGATTCCCCTCCGCCTGAGCGTAGAGAACTTCAAGGGCTATCACCGCAACGTGCCCACCCTGCAACTGGAAGGTGTGCACATGGCCTGTCTTTGCGGGCCCAATGGGGCGGGCAAATCGTCCCTGCTCGACGCCATGGCGTGGGCCCTCTGGGGAGAAGCGGTGCACCGCCCGCAAGATGACCTGGTCTACTTCGGGGAGCCTGAGATGCGCGTGGAGCTGGAGTTCTTGGCGGGCGGAGGGCGACACCGGGTGATCCGCCGCTATGTCCGGGGTCGGGGTGCCCACGGCGGGACCACGGACCTGCAGCTTCAAGTGGCCATGGACGCGAACGGGGCCGCGTTCCGGTCCATGAGTGGCAGCCTCATTCGGGAGACCCAAGCAGCCATAGACAAGCTGGTGGGTATGCGGTACGAGACGTTCGTCAACAGCGCGTTCCTGGTGCAGGGCCGCGCCGACGAGTTCACGACGAAGCAGCCCGCCGAGCGAAAGCGGGTGCTGGGAGAGATCCTGGGCCTGGGGCTCTACGACAGGCTCCAGGAGCGGGCCAAGGACAGGGAACGCGTGCTGGAGCGGGGGATTCGTGAGGCAGAGGGCGAGCTACGGGCGTGGGAGGAGGTCGTGCGTCGGCTGCCGGAGTACCAGGAGGAGCTGCCCCGGGTAAGGCAGGCGCTCTCGGCGGCCGACCAGGAGCTGGCGGAGGCAGAAGCAGGAGCCCTGACGCTCCAGAGGCGGGTGGAGGCGCTGGAGCGGCAGCGAGAAGAGCTGGAGGACCTCCGCGGGCGGGTCTCCCGGGGGCGGGAGGAGCTCGGTCAGCTTGAGGAGCAGGCAGCTTCTCAGAGGTTGCAGATCGAGCAATGGAAGGGGCTCATGGGCAGGGAGAGGGAGATCGAAGAGGTGTATGGCCGCTGGAAAGAGGTGCGCGTGCAGGAAGAGCAGATGCGGCGCTCCCAGGTCTCCTACGCGCAGCTCAGGGAGCGCCAAGGGCGTTGGGAGGAGCTTCAGGCCGAGCTGCCGCGACTGGCGGCTGCTTCGACGACGGCGCGGCAGCGGGAGGCCGAGCTGGAGGTCCAGGAAGAGGCCTTGCGGAGCCGCCAGGCCGCCCTACAAGGGGTGGTGGTCCAGCGGGAGACGCTAGAGGCGGAGAACCGTCGGCTGAAGCGGGAGATGGCGGAGTTGAAGAAGCGCCTTGACCTGCTGGCCGAGGGGGAGAACCGGTGCCCCCTCTGCCGGACAGAGCTCGGGAAGGAAGGGAAGGAGCACATCGCCGCCGAGTACGCGGCCCAGGGGAAGGCGCTGGCCCAGGCCTATCGCCAGAACGAGGCCGCCCTGCGGGACCTGGAGCCCCAGCACCGGGAGCTCGCGGCCTCCATTACCCAGGAAGAGGGGGCCCTTGCCCGGCGGCGGCGGCAGGCCCACGGGCAGCTGGCGGCCCTGGCCCAGCGGTTGGAAGAGGCGCAGCACGCCCCGGCGGAGGCAGAGGCCCTCCGTCGGGAGATGGAGCGCCTGGGCTACGATCCCCTGGGCCACCAGCGGGCGCAGGAGGAGCTAGGGCGGCTGTCCCGGGTGGAGGAGGAGCACCGGCGGCTAGAGGAGGCCAGGAGATGGCTGCCGGAGACGGAGGCTGGTCTGGAGCGTACGCTCATGCTCGCGCGCGGGAGGCAAGGAGAGCTGGCTCAGAACGAGGGGCGCGTGGGGATGCTGGAGCAGGAAGTAGCGGAGTTGGCAGCCATCCAGGTGCTGGCCCGCAGTGCCCTGGAGCGGGGGCGGCAGTTGAGGCGCCAGCACGAGGAGCTGTTCGCGCGGCGCTCTCTCCTGGAGGAGCGCATCCGGGAGTGCCAGGAGCTGGAGGCGAGGAAGGTGGAGCGGGGGCGAGGGCTGGAGGCGAGCAGGAGGGACCAGGGGCTGTACCGGCAACTGGCGGAGGTCCTCGGCAAGTCTGGGGTGCAGGCCCTCCTGGTGGAGGCGAAGCTGCCGGAGCTGGAGGCAGAGGCCAACCGGCTGCTGGGCCTGATGACGGCCCACACGATGCACATGAAGCTGGAGACTCAGAGGACGACGCAGCGGGGCGAGGCCGTGGAGACCCTGGAGATCAAGGTGCACGACGCGCTGAGCGGGACGCGGAGCTACGAGACGTTCAGCGGCGGCGAGGCCTTTCGCATCAACCTGGCCCTACGCATCGGGCTCTCAAAACTGCTGACGCGGCACGCAGGGGCCCCTCTGGCCACGCTGTTCATGGACGAGGGGTTCGGCACCCAGGATGCCGCCGGGCGCGAGCGGGTCCTGGAGGTGGTCCAGGCCATCGCCCAGGAGTTCCAGCGGATCCTGGTGATCACGCACATGGACGAGGTGAAGGACGCCTTCCCAGTGCGTATTGAGGTGCAGAAGACGCCCCAGGGGTCCACCTTCGTGCTGACCTAGGCGGGGCCTTCCTCCATGGGGTCCTGGCGCCGACGGTTCACGATGAGGCGAAAGACATCGGGCCGGGCATAGTGGCCCGTCACGTCCAGGCTGTGTCGCGCCTCCACCAGCCGGCCCAGGTCCAGGTCGGCGTAGATGGTCCCCTCACCCTCAAAGGCCGGCCCGGCCAGGTACTCGCCGTACGGGCCAAGGATGGCGCTGCCACCGCAAAGGAGCACCTGCGGCCATTTCTCCATCTCCTCTTCCAGGCCGGCCAGAGGAGGAAGGGAGGACTTCTCCAGGTAACCGCAGGCCGCCACCACGAAGGTCCTGCCCTCGTGGGCGTAGAACCGGGAGGCCGTCTGCACCATCTCGCCGTGGAGGGACTCGCGGGCGAACAGGGAGGGCCAGAGGGCGGCGTGGACCTGCTCCCCCTGGGCGTAGAGGGCATAGCGGGCCAGGGGCATCCAGTGCTCCCAGCAGATGAGGCCGCCGATACGGCCCGGCTCCGCGTCGTCCACCAGCAGGCCAGAGCCATCGCCCCAACCCCAGACGGTGCGCTCGTGAAAGGTGGGCATGAGCTTCCTGTGGACGCCTCGCAGCGAACCGTCCGGGCCGAAGAAGAGGATGGAGTTGTACAGGGTGCCGCGCCCGAATCGCGCCTCCCGCTCGTTGACGCCCAGCACCAGGTAGACGCCTGCCTCCTTCGCCACGGCTGCCAGCTTCTCCGTTTCTGGGCTGGGGACGGCGATGGCATTGGCGTAGAGGCGGGAGAAGAGCTGCTTCAGTTGGGGATGGTCCCGGTTGAGTACCAGCCGGTTGGCCCACACCGGGTAGCCGGGGAGCCAGGTCTCGGGGAACACGACCAGAGTGGCCCCAGCGCTGGCAGCCTCCTGGACGAGCCCTGCCGCCTTCTCCAGGGAACCCTCCAGGTCCAGGAAGACCGGCGAGTCCTGCACCGCGGCGGCCCTCACCGTTTTGAACATGTCGCCCCTTTCCGGACACCTTCAGGTGCGCTCTCGGGGCGTGCCCTGCCGTTCCCGGTCGGCGCGCGTGCGCTGCGCCAGTTCGGGATCGGTGGCCCGGAGCAGGTAGTAGTCTATCCTGGGCTTGTAGAGCTCGAAGACCCTGCGGAGCTCCCCGACAGGCTCCGGATGGTCGTCTACGCCCAGGTCAACGCGGGAGAAACTCTGGTGGCCATAGACGAGGAGGCCCGCCGAGTGGGTAGGGGAGAGGTGGCTGTTGCGCTCCCCGCCGGCGTCGCGGCCTGCCTCCAGGGCCCGGACGAGCCGCTCCTCCAGCAATTCTGGCTCGGAGCGCTCGAAGGCCTCGGACATGGCCGTGAGGACGTGCTCACCCAGCAGGATGTTGCCCAGGGCGGCGTAGCCTCTTCCGATGATGTGGCCTGCCCAGGGCTGGTTCTTGTTGCCCGTCCTTGCGGCAACGTTACCGTCCCTGTCCACCAGCGCGAGCTGCCGATGCTCGATGTGGGGGTCGCTGGCCTCGATCTCGGCCAGGGCCTTGGCGGCCGAATAGCCTAGCTCCATGAGCCTGAGGCCCAGAGTCCCCAGGCGTGGGTCGGTCAGGGCCTGGGTGACGACGGCCCCTATCAGGGGGCGGACGTGGGGGCAGCGGGACCTGACGGCCAGGTCACTGGTGGTGATGGCGATGCCCAGCATGCCCGTGCGGGGACAGCGGGCCACCATGGAGTAGGTGTGGAACCGGATCCCCGCTTGAGGCTGCACCACCACGCTCCCTCCCGACACCACGGCCCGGGCAGGCCAGTCCCGGCAATCCTGTGTCGGGCGAGGCCCATTATTGCCTGCCGTGCCCATGAACGTCAAGGCAGGCCGCCATGCCCGCCAAGGACCGGGGGGCCCCCTCAGGAGGGAGCGACCCGCTGGCGCCCGCGTTGCATGAGGGCCTGGAGGGACTTCCAGGTGAGGATGCCTTCGGCGGGCAGCACAACGGCGGCAATGACCACCGAGGGCAGGAACAGCACCAGATGCGTCAACGCCGCCCACACCAACGCCTTTGCCTGGGCCACGCCCCAGAGCTCCAGGACGGTGACGCCGACAAACTCGAACGTCCCCACGGCTCCGGGCAGGCCGGGGACCCAGCCTGAGAAGAAGGTGGCGGCAAGGACTGCCACGATCCCCTTGGGAAGCGAGCGGTGAAGCCCGAGGGCGGACAGGAGGAGCCAGCCCGAGGCGCCCACCAGGCCCCAGTAGAGGAAGCTCAGGGCAAGGGCTGCCATGAGCCGTCCTGGACTCGCCCGAAGGGCCTTCAGGGCCGCGATGAAACGGCCTGCCACGGGGGCCTGCTGGAGCCAGGGAAGACTCCCAGCCGCCAAGCCTCCGATGACCAGGGCGACGATACCCACCAGGACGACGCCTGCCCCCACGGCCACGTAGGGAGCGTAGGGCGCCAGAGGCGGGAACACGGCTATGGCCACGCCCATGGCCACCAGGGTGACCACCAGGTCCATGCCCCGGTCTACCGTCATGGTGGCCACCAGGACACCCGCAGGCAGGCGGTCGCGAACCGTCAGGAGGCCGAACTGGACCGGCTCGCTCACCCAGCGCACGGGGCTCACGCTGTTCAGGCCAATGCCCGCGTTCTGCACCAGGAAGAGGCGCCCGACACCAATGGGCTGCCCGGTCAGAAGGAGGCGCCACCGAAGGGTGCGCAGGAAGATGCCCAGAAGAAAGACGGCGAAGGCGGGCGCGAGCGCGAGAAAAGAAACGGACGAAAGGGCATCCGCAATCTTGCTCCAGCCCTGGCCTCGGACCGCCAGACCGCCCAGCAGCACACCCAGGGCCACTCCCAGGGCGACAAAGACAGCCAAGTACCCACGGTGGCGCCACAGCGAGAGGGCGGGGCCTTTCTTGCTAGCGGGCATGGCACGTCCCGGACCGCGTGGCCATACACCCTCCCCGAACCAAGACGACCGTTCAGCTTCTCCAGCCTGGTGGAGGCATCCCTAACAGGGTGTTGAAAAAACCTTTCGACCATCCCCTCCGACTTGGTCGAGAGTCTCGATGAGCGGAGCATCATCGGACCTGTCCCCCTTCCTGGCCAGGAAGGGGGACAGGGCTCGCCCTGCACCCCCATGCACCAGCGTTGCAGCGTACCTGCGACAGGCGACGGTAGCGAGTCGTGGGTCTGGGCAGTGCCCAGTGGGGGACACCCCCAGACCCCCGCCAATCCCGACGAGTCGGGACTGGACTCCTCCTTTTTCAGCAACCTGCTAACGCCCCCCAAGGCCGGGGATGCGCTGGAGAAAGGGGTTCGTCAGCTTCTCCCGCCCGATGGTGCTCTGCTCCCCGTGGCCCGGCAGGACGATGGTTCCTGGAGCAAGGGTGAGCAGCCGGGAGAAGATGCTGAGCAGGAGCTGTCGGCCGTTGCCGCCAGGCCGGTCGAACCTGCCAATGCTGCCCTGGAACAGGGTGTCGCCGGTGAAGACCAGCCCATGGCCGTAGAGGCAGATGCCTCCGGGGGTATGGCCCGGGGTCTCCAGGACCTGGAAGCGGAGGGCACCTACCTCCAGGATGTCCCCGTCGGCCAGCAGGCGGTCGGGCTCGGGGGGAGGCTTGTAGCTAGGGACGACCCTGCTGGCCCAGGAGGCTCCCTCCTTGAGCAGGGGGACATCGGCCTGGTGGAGGGCGTAGGTGGCGCCGGTGGCCTCCTTGAGAGCGGCGACGGCGGAGGTGTGGTCGCCATGACCGTGGGTGTTGACGATGAGCTTGACGGTGAGGCCCAGGTCCGCGACGGCTTCCAGGACCCGCTCAGGCTCCCCTCCCGGGTCCACCACCATACCGTCGCCGGTGCTCCGGGCGCCCACGATGTACGTGTTCTCCACGAAGGGAGCGACCACGACTTTCCGCAGCACCAGCTCTGGCTCCTGGCTGTTCACCATGGCATCATCGCTCCATGGGGAAGTCGTCGTGGTTCGCCCACTCCGCAAACGAGGCGTCGTAGTTGGCCACGCGGTCGTAGCCCAGGAGCTTGAGGGTGAACGTTCCGTGCGCCGCACGGATGCCGCCCTGTCACTGGGTGTACACCTGCTGCTCGGGGGTGATGCCCTTCTCGGCGAGCGTCCTGCGGACCTCCTCGGCGGATTTGAAGCGGCCGGTGCCGTCGGGCTCCACCAGGCTGTTCCACTCCAGGTGGACGGCGCCCGGGATGTGGCCGCCCCGCTTGTTCCCCCGGGTGTTCTCGCCCGTGTACTCCTGCCGGGAGCGGACGTCCCAGATGACGGTTCCCTTCTTGCCGATGGCTGCCTTCAGGTCGTGGCCCTTGATGATGAGGGA
The DNA here is from genome assembly GCA_016202425.1 of Chloroflexota bacterium. Classification (GTDB taxonomy): domain Bacteria; phylum Chloroflexota; class Dehalococcoidia; order Lucifugimonadales; family JACQOS01; genus JACQOS01. Next base: position 1,993 of record JACQOS010000166.1, on the reverse strand, counting down.
GGGATTGGGCCGGGGGGTGAAGACCGCCCGGGGAGGCATGGCGGGCTCGTCGGTGACGGGCCTGCCTTCGGCGAGCCACGTGCGCCAGCCGCCGTTGAGGACCTTGACCCGGGTATGGCCGTAGTAGTTGAGGACCCACCAGAGACGGGCCGCCCAGGGGGAGTTGCGGCCCTCGTAGGCGACGACCAGGGTGTCGTCGCCTAGGCCCAGGGAGCCAAAGAACTCGGCGATCTGACGCGGTGGCATGACATGGACACTATGCTCCGGGTCCTTGATGTAGTGGTTGGGGCCGATGCTGACGGCGCCGGGGATGTGGGCCCGGAGGTAGGCGTCCACGGGATCGCAGTCCACGATCCTGATGCCCGGGTCGTCGAGACGCTCCGCCAGCCAGTCCGTCTCTGCCAGGAGCTCAGGATGCGCGTATTCGCCCTTGTTCATGGCACGCTCCTCTCATTTGAGGAAGTAGAAGGTCGTGATGACCAGGAGGTACACGGTCAAGAGCTCGGCGCCCTCCAGCCAGTTGCAGTCCCCATCCGCGGCGATGTGGTTCAGGATGATCACGGAGACCACCATCGCCACCATCTCGTAGGGGCTAAAGACGAGGTTGAGGGGCTGGCCCAACAGGAAGCCCAGGAGCACGAGGATGGGGACGGCGAAGAGGGCCACCTGGGTGGCGGAGTTCATCCCTATGTTCAGGGAGAGGTCGATCTTGCCCTTCAGGGCATAGGTAACCGCCGCGATCTTCTCCGCGATGTTGGTGACGATGGCTATGACGACCAGGCCGATGAACGCCTGCGTCAGGCCCAGGCGCTGGGAGACGGGCTCGATGACGCCCACCAGGACCTCAGAGAGGACCGCCGCGGCGACGGTCCCCAGCACCAGCACGCCAAAGGCCTTCGGGACCGACCAGGGATGGGTCTCGTCGTCCGCCACACGGTCGACCACAAAGACACCCTTGTGCGTGAAGACCGTGAACACCAGGCTGAGCACGTAGATCACGCCCAGGGCGAGGGAGATGGCCAGGCTCAGCGATTCCGCCGGTTGTCGGCTCGTGAGGCCAAACACGGTGGGGATCGCCATCCCCGTAATAGCCACCAGCAGCATGCTTGAGGCGATGCCCACGGCCTTGCGATTGAACTCCTGCTCCTTGTAGCGGAAGCCCCCGATGAAAACGCTCAGCCCGATGAGGAGCAACACGTTGACCAGGATGGAGCCCGTGATGGAGGCCTTCACCACGGCCAGAAGGCCCGCCCGGATGGCGAAGAGGGCGATGAGGATCTCGATGATGTTCCCGGTCGTCGCGTTGAAGAGGCTCCCGATGGTCGGGTTCGTCCGCACCGACAGGTGCTCCGTCGCCTTCGACAGGAGCACCGCCAGGGGGATCAGGGCCAGCAGGGCGACCCCGAAGACCAGGATGGGCGATACCCGAACCAGGTCCAGTCCCACGGCGACGGGAACGAACACGAGGAGGAGGTTGAGGCTCAGCCAGCGACGCACGGCGGACCTGCCGTCTGCTGCCTTGCCCCCTGCGAGCACACGGTCGTTCATGCGAGACATGGCGGTCGAAGAGTCTTCAAGCTGGCAGTATTATACCCTGTGCCGCCAGAGGCCGACTCGAAGAGTCCTTCTCAGAGGGAAGGACGGCGCTTGCCTCCCTCAGCCCTTTGCTGCTACCTTGTGAGCGCCATGCCTGACCTGAGCACCATCGTCTCCCTGTGCAAGCGCCGGGGGTTCATCTTCCCCTCCAGCGAGGTCTACGGCGGCCTCGCCTCCACCTGGGACTACGGCCCCCTGGGCGTGGAGATGAAGAACAACATCAAGGCCCACTGGTGGCGCACCTTCGTGCACGGGCGGGACGACATGGTGGGCCTGGACGCCGCCATCCTCATGGCCCGCCAGTTGTGGGCGGCCTCCGGACTCGTGGTAGTGTTCACCGTCCCACTGGTGGAGTGAATGGACTGCAACATCCTATTAGGAGCTGACCAGCTCGACT
>JACQOS010000175.1 GCA_016202425.1 Chloroflexota bacterium | reverse complement strand
GTTGTGGAAGACCGGGAGCATCCTGTAGGGCCAGCCCCGGGCCCGAGCCATGAGGAAGAAGGAGTGGGACATCTCGGAGAGGTCGAACTGCTGGAACTTGAGTTGCCGGTAGAACAGGTCGGGGCCCGGGCGAGGCGAGTACTCCAGGGTGATGCCGACGGGCTTCACCTCCCCGGTGATGAGCGGCACCACCCGGTCGTAGGGCGTGATGGAGAAGCTGAGATGCAGGTCTGCCATGGATCGTTCCTCCTTTGTGTTGTATTGCCTCTGTCCCGCACGTTTCCTGGGAGAGCCACCCAGGGCTTGGCTAAGAAGCAGGGCGCAGGGGGCCCTGCTGTTCCTCCGCGATGAGGGTCTCCTCAGGGAAGATGTCCTCCCAGGGCTGCTTCCGAGGAGTCAGCCCCTGCTCTGCCGAGAAGGTCTGGGCCAGGTCTATTTCCCTGGCGTTGGCCCTGATGCCGTACGGGTAGGGGTCGTAGCCAAACAGTTGGCGTTGCTCGGTCAGCTCCTGCCCGCCGAAGACGAGCAGCGAGTTGTGCCCCGCGTGGAAGCCGATGAAGCCGTGGAAGCCAAACAGCTCCCCCAGGACCGCCATCTTGGCCCGCTCAAACGCGTCCATGAGGCTCGCGGCCACCCACGGGTGTTCTTTCAGGATGCTCTCGCGGACGACGGTGATGTGCTGGATGGGGAACACCCCCGTCTTCCTGTAGTAGCGGATGGCTTCGGCCTTCGGGTCTCGGAAGAGGCGCTGGAGCTTGCGAGAGGCCGAAAGGTCCTCTTTGGGCCGGTCCATGGCTGCCCCTCTTTGGGGGAGGGCCACGTCCAGCTCGTCCTGGAGCATCATGGTCATCAGGTCCTTCTGCGCATAGTGGAGCCGTACGCCGGGAGGAGGACGGAACCCCGCAGGCCCGGAGTGGCTGAAACGAGGCGTTCGCTCCTGGTACCATACCATGTCCTCGGGCCGGACGCCGAACTCGTGTTGCAGGATGCCTCTCGTCCACAGGGCCGCCGACTGGGCGTACTCGGCGAATCCAAACCGCTTCCCCTTGAGGTCTTCCGGCCGCTTGATGCCCGCCCCACGGCGCACCAGCAGGCCCGTGTAGAAGAACGCGCGGTTGTGGAACACGGGCAGCATCCGGTACGGCCATCCCTTGGCCCGAGCGATGAGATAGGCCGACATGGACATCTCGGAGACATCGAACCGGCTGAACTTCGACTGCTGGTAGAAGATGTCCGGCGATGCCATGCGGGTGAACTCCAGGGCGATGTCCTGGGGTTTCACCTCCCCGGTGATGAGAGGTCTGACCCTGTCGTACGGGGTCATGGAGAAGCTGAGGCGTAGGTCTGGCATGTGAGCAAATCTCCTCGGTTGCGCTGGGCGCGCTACTTCTCTTCCGCGACGAGAACCTCTTCTGCGAACAGCTCCTCCCACGGCTGCTTGCGGGGAGTGAGCCCCTGCTCCGCGGAATAAGTCTGGGCCAGGTCGATCTCCTTGGCGTTGGCCTTCAGGCCGTACCGGTAGGGGTCGTCGCCGAAGACCGCCTTCTGCTGGTCCAGCCAGTGCCCGCCGAAGAGCATGAGGGTTGGCGGATCAGCGTAGAGCCGCTCCATGGCCAGCTTCTTGGCCCGCTCGAAGGCGTCCATGAGGCTCGTGGCCACCCAGGGGTGCTCTTTGACGATGCTCTCCCGGACCACGGTCAGGTGGTGGACCGGGACGATCTGGTGTTTCTTGTAGAAGCGGACGGCCTCTTTCACGGGGTCTCGGAAGAGGGGGCGGAACCTCCGGTCCCGGGAGAGGTCGATCTTGGGGCGGTCGATCTTGGCGCCGGTCTGGTAGGTGATGGCGGCGTCCAGCTCGCCCCGCAGGAACATGGTGCCGAAGTCCGTGGTGGCGTAGTGGAACCTGACCCCTGCGGGCGGCTTGAAACCGCTCGCCCCACCGTGGCTGAACCGCTCAGCCCTCTCCTGGTACCAGACCATGTCCTGGGGCTTGACCCCGAACTCGTGCTGCAGGATGCCCCGCGTCCAGAGGGCCGCCGTCTGCTGGTAGTCCGCCGATCCTACTCGCTTTCCCTTCAGGTCCTCCGGTTTCCTGATGCCCGAGGCCACCCGTACCAGGACCTTGGTGTAGTGAAAGGCCCGGTGCTGAAACACGGGCAGCGCAACGTAGCCCCACCCCTTGGCCCGCGCGGCCAGAAAGGACGAAACGGACATCTCCGACACGTCGTACCGGTCGAACTTGAGCACATCGTAGAAGAGGTCCACGTTGGCGGAATCGATGCACCGGAGCGTGATGCCCTCGGGTTTCACCTCCCCCGTGAAGAGCGGCATCACCCTATCATGGGGGGAGAGCATCGACAGGGTCAGCTCGAGATCAGCCATCTTCTCCACCTCTCAAAGAGTCTTCGACCTGCTGTGGTTTCTCCCCAGTTGCCCTCAGAGCGTGCCCAGGGCCCTGAGCACCTTCTCCGCCGTGATGGGCAGGTCGGTGACGCGGGCACCGCAGGCCTCGTAGAGTGCATTCCCAACGGCGGGTGCCACCACCACGATGGAGACCTGGGCCATGCCCTTGGACCCCATAGGGCCAGGGCCGTCGCCGTTTTCCGCAAACTCAGAGAAGAAGGCCTCCGGCAGGTCGTGCATGAGCGGGACCCGGTACTGGAAGGCGTCGCCGTTCTCCATGTGCCCCTGCCCATACACGACCTCCTCGAAGAGGGTGTCGCCCAGGCCCATCACAGCTCCTCCGTCCAGTTGGGCATGGCACGAGACAGGATTGATGGCCTTGCCAATGTCTCCCACGGTGACGTAGCGGAGGAGTCGGCTCTCTCCGGTCTCCTTGTCTACTTCCACCTCCGCGGCGCCGACGCTCACCGACCAGTGGGGGACCACGCCGCCAAAAGGGTTGGTCGCCCTTGGCGTGCTGTAGGAGCCCTTCCCCAGGACAGTAACCTGGGGGCCCAGTCCCCGGATCACCTCTTCCAGCGAGAAGTCCTGCTCTCCATGCCAGAGCCTTCCCTGGGCGAGCCGCCACTCCTCGGGCCTACTGCCCTTGGCCTGGGCCGCCACATCCAGCAGCTCCCGCTTCAGGTCTTCGCATGCCCGCTGCACGGCCAGGCCCAAGCACACCGTAGACCGCTGGCTGCTGACGCCGTCGTAGTAGGGGTTCGCGGAGGTGTCCGGGTCGCTGACTTCAATCTGGTGCTCGGGGAGTTCCAGGGTCTCCGCGGCCACGCGGCGGATGACCGTGTACACCCCTTCGCCGATCTCCGTGGCGTTGTGCAGGACCCTGACCCGGCCCGTCCTGTCCATCTTGGCTGTGGCATAGGACCTGCCCGTGCCCAGGTGCCCGTGGCGGAGGCTGACGGCCAGGCCCCGGCCTCGGACCAGAGGCGACTCCGCCGGGAGGGCGGTTGCTATGGCTCCCACCCGGCGGGAATGCCCGTCCCAGCCCATGGCCTTCACCGCACGGCGCGTGAGGTCTTGCAGATCGGCATCCAGCGGTGTGGTCCCCTCCACCACCAGGTCCCCCCGGTGGAGCAGGTTTTTCAAGCGGAACTCCACGGGGTCCATGCCCAGCTCCCGGGCCGTCATGTCCACGTGGGTCTCGCAGCCCCATGTGGCCTGCGCCTTGCCGACGCCGCGGAAGGCGCCAGCGGGGACCGTGTTGGTGTAGACCGCGCGGGCGGCCACGCGGAGGTGCGGCACCCGGTAAGGGCCCCAGGAGGCCATGGCCGCGAGCCGGGCGCACAAGGGGGTGGGCCCGTAGGCACCGTTGTTGACCAGCAGCTCGATGTCCCATGCCTCAATGGCCCCGTCCCGACGCACGCCTGTCCTGGCCCGGTAGACCACGGGGTGACGGGAGTCGTTCCTGAAGCTCTCCTCGGCCGAGGGGACCATCTTCACTGGCCGGCCCATCTGGCGCGCCAGCCACAGGGCGATGACCATGGAAGGCTTCAGCTCCTTGGCGCCAAACCCACCGCCGATGTAGGGGGTCCGGATCCGCACCTTGTTCGGCTCCAGGTGGAAAAGCTCCCCGATCTCCCGGACGGCCTCGAAGAGGTGCTGGATAGGTGCCCACAGGAGCGCTTCGTCGCCGACGAACTGGGCCAGAGACGTCCCCACGTTCTCCATGGGGTAATGGAACACGTGGGGGAAGACCAGGGTGTGCTCGGAGACGTGGTCGGAACGCCGCAGCCCATCCTCAACGTCGCCCCAGCCGAACCGGAACTCACCAACGAAGTTGGAGCCCCGCTCCTCGTGGACCAGAGGCGCTCCGGGGGCGACGGCCTCACGGACGTCGAAGACGGCGGGGAGCTCCTCGTACTCCACTTCGACGAGTTCCAGGGCGCGATCGGCGATGGCCAGGGTCTCCGCCGCCACGGCCGCCACGGGTTCGCCATCGAACCTCACCTTTCCGGTGGCAATCAAGGGACGGTCGGCGGCTGCGCTCCCGACGAACTCCCCCGGACGGAGCAGGGGGCCGCCACCCGCCAGATGCTCCCGGGTCAGCACCGCCACCACGCCGGGGAGCCGCTCGGCCTTCTCGGAGCGAAGGGTACGGATTCGGGCGTGGGAATAGGGACTGAGCAGCACGCGACCATACACCATGCCATGGGGCGAGGGCAGGTCTTCGGTGTACAAGGCCCTCCCCGTTACCTTGGGATGGGCGTCTACCCGGGGCCCGGCAGAGGTCCTGAGGGTGGCCGAGGTCATCAACCTCCCTTCCATGGTGGGCACGCCCGGAGTTCCGGCAAGCCTGAGGCTGAGTTGCCACACACGAGGGGTCGCGAGACCGGTGCAAGTCTATAGGGCGGGTAGATGGCTGTCAAGAGAAACGGGCAAGCGGGGGCGCGGGGGGCTCACGGGTTGGGTGGTGGCTTCCGGGCCTGCTGCCGCTGCCGCAGAAAACGGCTGAACAGCTCTCGGGGCGAGACCCCGGGCCTCTGGGAAGCCCTGGCGCCGCTCTGCTCCTGCTCGAGGAGGTGTTCGTGCACCAGGGCCTGGACGGTCTGGGTCACGTACTCCCTGATCTCTTCTTTCTGCTCGTCGATCTTTGCCTGGAGGGCCTTTTCCCGGTCCCGTTTCTGGAGGGCCACGTTCCTCCGCTGGAGCGCGTGCTCCAGCCGTTCCAAGAGCTCCCTGGGGCCAAAGGGCTTGGTGATGTAGTCGTAGGCACCCAGCCTCATCGCCGGTGCCTACGACTACATCACCAAGCCCTTTGGCCCCAGGGAGCTCTTGGAACGGCTGGAGCACGCGCTCCAGCGGAGGAACGTGGC
>JACQOS010000174.1 GCA_016202425.1 Chloroflexota bacterium | reverse complement strand
CGTCGCCTGTCGCAGGTACGCTGCAACGCTGGTGCATGGGGGTGCAGGGCGAGCCCTGCCCCCTTTCCTGGTCAGAGCCTGTCCTTGTATCTTGGTTACGAGGAGAGCGGGGATGGCCGAAAGGGTTTAGGAGGGGGCGGGCGCTTTACAGGCCCGAGCGTTGGCGCTAGACTTACCGTGCGTGTTGGATTTCGTCACGTTGAGGATACTGTCATGAACCTCCAGGAGCTCGTCCCTGTGACCCCCAATCCGAGAGTCCAGGACTTCCGGCCGGGCGATACCGTCCGCGTAAGCCTGCGGGTGAAGGAGGGCGACCGAGAACGAGTCCAGCACTTTGAGGGTGTCGTCATCCAGCGCCGCGGGGGCGGCCCGGGGGCGACGTTCATGGTCCGACGGGTGAGTCACGGCGTGGGTGTCGAGCGCATCTTCCCGCTTCATTCCCCGTTGATCCAGCAGGTGGAGGTCCTCCAGCAGGGCGACGTGGCCCGGGCCCGGCTGTACTACCTTCGGGGCCTCTCCGGCAAGGCTGCCCGTATCCGCCAGAAGGGGCGTGCCACCCCGCCCGCCGCTCCCGCCCGGGACGCCGAGTAGCTGGCCCCCCCGCGCAAGCCTCGGGCGAGGCGTAGCCGTGGCCTCAGCACCGGGCGATGGCGTGGCGCTCCACCAGGGCCGGTGGCCCGCGCTGGGGGTGGGTGTGGCCGTCATTGGCCTCTCTGTCGCTGGGGCCTGGGGCCTCCTCCAGCGCCAGGACCTGTAGGCCCGCGGGCGCCGTCCCCATGACCTACGCCGAAGTAGCCGTTGACGCCCCCGTGGGGAGCAGCCGCACCTTCAGCTACGAGGTACCTCCTCCCCTGGCAGTGGCGCCTGGCCAGATGGTCCAGGTCCCCTTCGGGCCCCGTCTGGTGGACGGTCTGGTGTTCCAGGTGGCCGCTGCGCCTGCCTTTTCCCCCGTCAAGCCGCTAGCGGCTGCTGATCCCCTGGGGCCCCTCCTCTCGCCCGTCCACCTGGAGCTGGCCCGCTGGATCAGCGACTACTATCTGTGCTCCCTCTACGGTGCGGCGTCCCTCATGCTGCCCCCCGGGGGACGACGCCGTACCCAGGCCTACCTCCAGGTGGGTTCGCGCGAGGCCCTGGCCACTCTGGAGCAACCGTGGAACGAGCAGCTTCAGGCCCTCTTCGCGCGGGGGCGGCAACGGCGGGAAGAGGTGGTGCGCCGGGTGCTGGCCGACGCCGGCCCCGGGGCGGACCGGTTCCTGGAGGCGCTGGTGCGCCAGGGCGTTCTCACCCGCTCCTGGGGCTGGCGACAGCCCAAGGGCCCGGGGCACGACGAGGTTGGGACGCCGGGGGTGCCTCCGCCACCGGAGGCGCCCCTGGCGCCCACGCCAGAGCAGGCCCAGGCGCTTCAGGCCGTGGAAGGCGCGATGGCCCGAGGTGAGAGCGCCGCCCTCCTCCTCCAGGGGGTCACCGGGAGCGGCAAGACGGAGGTGTACCTGCAGGCCCTGGCAGCCTGCCTGGGCCATGGCCGGCAGGGTATTGTCCTTGTTCCAGAGATCTCCCTCACGCCTCAGGCCCTTCGACGGTTCCAGGCCCGTTTCCCAGGCCAGGTGGCGGTGCTCCACAGCCGCCTGAGCCAGGCCGAGCGCCTGCGCATGTGGTGGGGCATCTGGCAAGGGCGCTACCCCGTGGTGGTGGGCTCTCGGAGCGCCGTCTTTGCGCCCCTCCGGCGCCTCGGTCTCATCGTGCTGGACGAGGAACACGAGTGGACATACAAGCAGCACGACGCCGAGCCCCGCTACCACGCCCGGGCCGTGTCCTTGCGCCTGGGCGAGATCTCCGGGGCCGTGGTGCTTCTGGGCAGCGCGACCCCAGACCTCGTGACCTATCATCACGCCCTGTCCGGCGGCCGGTGGCGGCTCTTCTCGCTGCCTCACCGCCTGGGGGGGCCTGAGGAGCCGACTCCTCTGCCCCTAGCCGAGGTCCAGATCGTGGACATGCGCGGGGAGCTACGCGAGGGCCACAGGAGCATCTTCAGTCGCGTCCTACAGCAGGCCCTGGCAGAGACCACCGTTCGGGGCCAGCAGGCCATCCTCTTCCTCAACCGGAGAGGCGCTGGCGTGGTCGTCCAGTGCCGCGACTGCGGCCACGCGGTCCGATGTCGCTCTTGCGACCTCCCCCTCACTTACCACGTGATGCCCGAGCGTCTCCTGTGCCACCAGTGCAACCGCTCCTCGCCCGTGCCAGCAACGTGCCCCCGCTGCCGGAGTCCCAGGATGCGCTCCCTGGGCCTGGGCACCCAGAGGGTCGTCCAGGAGCTTCAGCGGCTGCTCCCTGCGGTCACCATCCTCCGCTGGGACCGGGACGTGGCCGCTACCGGCACGGCCCATGAGGCCGTGCTCGACCGGTTCGGGCGGGGAGAGGCGCAGGTGCTCGTGGGCACCCAGATGGTGGCCAAGGGGCTGCACATCCCTTCGGTGACCCTGGTAGGCGTCGTGCTGGCCGACATCGGCCTGAACCTGCCCGATTTTCGGGCCGGGGAGCGGGTCTTCCAGCTCCTCTGCCAGGTCGTCGGCCGGGCGGGTAGGGGTGGCGAGCCCGGTCGGGCGGTCATTCAGACCTACCGGCCCCAGCACTACGCCGTGGCCGTGGCGGCGCGCCAGGACTACCTGGCCTTCTACCAGCAGGAGCTGGCCTTCCGCAGGGTCCAGCGGTTGCCTCCCTTCAGCCGCCTCATTCGGCTGGTGTACCTGCACACCAACGCAGGCCGCTGCGAGGGGGAGGTGGAGCGCCTGGGGCGCACGCTCCGTCACGAGCGCCGGGCGTGGGGTCTGGCCGATGTGGATGTCTTGGGCCCCGCCCCTGCCTGTCCCGCACGCCTGCGAGGCCGCTACCGCTGGCAACTCCTTCTCCGAGGCCACGACCCCCGCTTGCTGCTGGACAAGGTGCGGCTTCCCCAGGGATGGGTCGTGGACGTGGACCCCGTCACCCTGGTGTGACCGGAGGCCCGGCTCCTCCTGGAAATCGTTCCCCTGGTAGGCCGTGGTTGGGGCTCAGGGGAAAGGCACCGCCTGCTCGCACGGCCGGGGCGACAACCCTGTCTCGTGGGCTGCCGTGCCCGGGTCTGCGCTTTCACGGGAGGTGGCCTGGCTGCTGACCTCTGGGGGGACTTCAGGGAACGAAGGCTAGCCTAGGAAAGGTTGTACCAGCCAACAACGGCGGCCCAGGCCAGTACGGCGAGGGTAACAACCCCCCAGAGGGCCCAAAGGGCCAGATCCCCCCGCTTCTGCTCCCGGCGTCGCTCTTGCCCGTGCGCCCCTTCGTCAAGCTGTACCGCGACAAGATCCTCGCGAGCCTTTGCCTCAGTCTGCGCTCTCATGAGTCCGGCCTCCTGTGGTCTATTCCCTCCCTGGCGCTCCGCGTCCAGGCCTCAATCGGCCCTCGCCCGGCGGCAAATCTCATGGGCTAGCTCTCGCACCTCCCCTGCCGACACAGGTATCCATCCCTCCGGGCCCTTCACGGCTGTTTCGCCCGTTGCCCAGCTTGTTCGGAGCAAAGCCTCCCACGGCCCCGGGACGAACCTCTTGCTGGTATTCGCCGCGTCGTTGGCCTCAAGAAAAACGATCCTCGGCCGGAAGCTCCTCTCCGCCAGGAACGACCCTGCATCGTGGAGAGGCATGCACTCGACGTGAATTCCTGGTACCTCCTGGCCAAGCCACATCGCCAGGGACCTTCCAGCCAGCGCATGCTCATACACCACCAGGACGTCCGTCACGGCGTAGACCTGAACCGAATTTGCGGTTTTCGTATCATCATCGCCAGACCTTGGTGTGGACAGGCTACGCCGCTGCCCAAGGCTCGGTCAATCCGTTGGCCCATGGCTCTTTCCACTACACGGATGCGAGCCGGGTCTACAGCAACATGTGTACTCACGGGTTGCCCCGCATGGGGCAGGGACCTCTCCGGGGAGCAAGAACGCCCCACCGGGAGGCGTCGTGAGCTTCGGCTCTTCTCCGTCAAAAAGTCCGGAGAGCTGCCTTCTCTCCGGGTGCCCGGTGGAGCCTGCTTGAGGATGGGTTCGTGGACCTACTCTATCGAGGGCACGCCTCTACCACCCGGTGGGTATTTCGTAGGAGCAAGCAGGCGCGTAGAATGGATTCAGGGGGGATGCTCCGGCACCGTAGGTCGCAGATGAGCACGGGGAAGCGTGGGTGAACACCGCTAGGGCTGGTCTTGAGCCTTCCCGTCGGTCTCTGTCCCCAGCCAAGGCGTGGCACCGGGTCACGGGGCTGGCTGCCGCGGTGGCCTTCCTTGTCGTCACGGCGTCGTGCGCCTTGCTGGACCGAGAGCCGGAGATAGACCTGAGCGCCAGGCCACAAGCCGATCAGGTCCCCATGTCAGCGGAGCCGGCGAGGGACCGACTGGTGCTGGCGGTGGCAGCGGTCAACTCGCCCATGTCCACCTTCGAGCTGTACGCGGACTTTGCTCGGTACCTAGGGAAAAGGCTGGGCATGGAGGCCAAGTTCGTAAGCGGCAAGACGTACTCCGAGATCAACTCGCTGCTGCGCTCCGGAGACGCTACCCTCGCCATTGTATGTAGCGGCGCCTACGTGTATGGCCGGGAGGAATTCGACCTGGAGCTCCTGGCGGCGCCGAGTGTCAGGGGGCAACTCGTCTACTACTCCTACCTCATCGTCCACAAGGACAGCCCCATCGCCGCTTGGCCGCAACTGAAGGGACGCACCTTCGCCTTTACGGACCCCCTCTCCAACTCGGGACGCATCGTGCCGCTCTATCAGATTCGCCAGATGGGAGAAACGCCTGAGTCGCTCTTCAGTCGCTACATCTTCACCTACAGCCATGACTACTCCATCGAAGCGGTTGCTGGCAAGCTCGTGGATGCCGCCTCTGTGGATAGCCTGGTGTACGACTTCAACGTGAGGCAGGGGAGCGATGAGGCGGCCAAGACCAAGGTTATCTGGAGCTCGCCACCCTTTGCCATCAACCCTGTGGTGGTCAATCCCAACTTGGATGCCCGGCTGAAGGCGAGACTTCGGACACTCCTCCTAGAGATGCACGACGACCCCGAGGGTCGGCTGATCCTGGACCGTCTGACGATTGACCGATTCACTCCCATTGAGGACGGAGCGTACGACTCGATACGATACATGATGCAGGCCGTGGGCATGCAGCGCGGGACACCATGATCCGGGGCCGATGGTTCTCTCGGCACAGCCTTCGGGCCAGGATCTCCCTGGCCCTGGTCGGGCTGACGCTGGCCCTGGGCCTTGTGGCGCTTGTTCAGGCCACGGTGGACCTGACCAGCATCCTGCGGGAGCGCCTGCAAGACCGAGGTATCGCTATTGCCCGCGACCTCTCGGCCCGGAGCGCCGCCCCCTCGCAGACCAACGACGTCTTTGGCCTCTACCAGGTGGTCAACGACAGCCTCATCAACAACGAGGACGTCCGCTACGTCTTCCTGGTGGCGCCCACTCGGGAGGTCCGGGTCCATACCTTCGTCGATGGCATGCCCCCCGCCCTGTTGGACGCCAACCCGTGGCGCCCCGGCACCCGGGAAAGTGTCCAGCGCCTGCGCACCAACGAAGGCAACATCATAGATGTTGCAGTACCGGTGCTGGGGGGACAGGGCGGCGTGATCCGGGTGGGCATGTCTGAAGCTGGGCTCAAGAGCCAGGTCACCAACTATATCGCCAAGCTGGCCGTCCTGGTGGGTGTGGCCGTGCTCGGAGCTATTGGCCTCGCCTTCGTGGTGTCCTCTGTCCTGACTCGTCCTCTCAGGCGCGTTGCGGAGGCGGCGAGAAGGGTAGGAAGCGGCGATCTGAACACCAGGGTGCCCGTAGACCCGGGGAGCGAGCTGGGGGACCTGGCGAGAGCATTCAACGGCATGACCCAGGACCTCTTGAAGTCCCGAGAGAGCCTGATGCGCCGGAACACCGAGCTGGAGATCCTCAACTCCATGGCGGATACCCTCAGCCGCCAGCTCAGCCGCCAGCAAGTGCTCCGTACAGCCCTGGATCGCCTCCTGGAGCTGATGCAGCTTTCTGCCGCCTGGGTGTGTGTCAAGGTGTCCGGCGGGGACCCGGAGTTGGCGGCGTTCCGGGGATTCCCTGCACCAAGGTTCAACCAGGTAGGCCAGCACCTGGCAGAGGCATGCCGCTGCCTTGACGTCTTCAGGGGCGGTCGGGGGTACCGGCCCGACTCCTTTCCTGATTGCCCTTTAGTCGCCCAGGCGGTCCCGGGCGTGGAAGCCTTGCGTAGCCATGCGGCGGTGCCGCTGCTTTCCGGAGACGGTGTGGTGGGGGTGCTAAGCGTGGCCTCCACAAGGGCTGATGACTTTGACGAGGCCCGCATGCGAGTGCTGGCGGCCATAGGGCACCAGATTGGTATTGCCCTGGAGAACGCTACCCTGTACGAGGAGTTGGAGAGGAAGGAAAGGATGCGCGCGGAGCTTCTGGAGAAGATCATCAGTGCCCAGGAAGACGAACGCAAGCGTGTCGCCCGGGAGATCCATGATGAGCCGGCCCAGGCGCTCTCGGGAGTCATCTTGCAGGTGGACAACGTGAGGCGACGGCTGGGGGATCAAGCCGAGGGCGAGCTGGTGAACGGGGACATCGAGGAGGTGCGACAGGGGGTGCGGGGCGCCATGGAAAGCCTTCATCGCATCATCACTGAGCTGCGCCCCCAGGCCCTGGACGATCTCGGGTTCGTTCCCGCTATCCGCTGGTATGCCCAACAACGCCTTGGGGAGCAGGATGTCCGCGTGGACCTGGAGATCGACGGCCATCCCGATAGGCTACCGCCTGCCATAGAGGTGGCGGTCTTCCGCATCACTCAGGAAGCCATCAACAACGTCGCCAAGCATGCCGCGGCGGCACACGCGTCCATCCGGCTGGCGTTTACCGACGCGGTCATCCGAGGCGAGATCAAGGACGACGGCAAGGGCTTCGACCCCAGGGCCGAAAGTGACCTTCCAGGTCACGGTGGTGGACTGGGGCTGCTGGGCATGCGGGAGAGGGCCGTTCTCCTGGGTGGCAAGCTGTCGGTGGCCTCCAGTTCTGGCAAGGGCACCCTGGTGAGCTTCGAGATCCCCCTCCCCGAAAGGAGGCCCGCGCATGGGTGACAGGATCAGGGTGCTCATAGCGGACGACCACGCGGTGGTCAGGGAAGGCATCCGCCGGATCCTGGGCGATGAGCCGGAAGTGGAAGTGGTAGGGGAGGCCCAGAACGGTCGAGAGACTGTCGAGAAGAGCATGGAACTGCGCCCGGATGTGGTCATTATGGATATCAGCATGCCGGACATGAATGGCCTCGTGGCAACCAAACAGATCAAGGCAGGCAACGAGAGCACTCGTGTCCTTGGCCTCACGGTGCACGAGAGCCCGGACTACTTTTTCGCCATGCTGGAGGCGGGTGCCGAGGGGTACCTGCTGAAGAAGGAGGCCACCTCTGGGGAGCTGATGACGGCCATTCGCTCGGTCTACACGAGTGGGGTGTACCTGCATCCTACCGTGAGCAAATGGCTGATCCGGGATCGGCTGAGCCGGAGCACCTCTGGCCCGGACAAGAGGGTGGTGGAAGACCTTACGACTAGGGAGAACGAGATCTTGAAGCTGGTGGCGGAAGGCTACTCCAATCAGGAGATAGGCAACATGCTCCACCTCAGCCCTGCCACGGTGCAGACGCATCGGGCCAACATCATGCAGAAGTTGGGCCTCCACAGTCGCGTGGCCCTGGTGAAGTACGCCCTCAGCCGGGGACTGATACGCCTAGACACCTAGGGCATCGTGCGGAAAGCGTAGCGCGGTAATCATTTCTGGGCGCCGGCAGCGGCGCCCAGATGTGTATCCAGGAATCATCTGGGGACGGGATTCCTTCGGGCGCAAAACGGGCCTACCATGGGAGCAGATTGAGAAATAGTTCACAAGCGTTCTTGCTCTTGCCTCTTCAGGCTGGGCTGCCTGAGCGTCAGGCCGCCGAGGGGCCAGCGAAAGGAGTAGGGTCATGGCTGCTGCCGGGCTGACACGCAGGACCTTTCTCAAGGCCTCAGGTAGTGCCGCGTCGGGAGCCGCTGCCCTCCACCTTCTTGGTGTCACGCGACCCGTGTTCCAGGCCCTGGGCTCTTCCCGACCGGCAGCGGCTTCCGCCGAGAGATGGGTTCCCAGCGTCTGCCTCCAGTGTCCGGCAGGCTGCGGCATCATGGTCAAGACGGTGGATGGTCGCGCCGTCAAGATCGAGGGCAATCCGCTGCATCCCATCAACGCGGGCAAGCTGTGCCCTAAGGGGCAGGGTGGTCTGCAGTTCCTCTACGATCCGGACCGAATCAGGGGGCCGTTGAAGCGGGCGGGACCGCGAGGCGGTGAGCAGTGGCAGCAGATCCCGTGGGAGCAGGCCATCGCTGAGGTGGCCTCGCAGCTAGGGGAGCTCCGCGATGGCGGCGATGCCCACAAGCTGGTGTTCATGAGCGGGCGCAGTCGCGGCCAGATGGGCGGCTTTATTGGCCGGTTCCTGAGAGCCTACGGCTCACCCAATGATGTGGGGCACTCCTCCATCTGCGAGGACGGCTCTCCCCTGGGCCACTACCTGACCCAGGGCTTCAAGGCCTATGCCGGGTATGACTGGTTCAATACCAACTACGTCCTGTCCTTCGGCGCTGGTTTCGTCGAAGCATGGCGGCCCACTACCCTCCTCCTGCGTGCCTATGGCCACCTTCGCAGGGGACGCCCAGTGAGGGCCAAGATCGTCCAGGTGGACACGCGGTTCTCCATCAGCGCCGCCAAGGCCGACGAATGGGTGTCGGTCAGGCCAGGGACGGACGGCGCCCTGGCCCTGGGCATCGCCCACGTGATCATCAAGGAAGAGCTCTACGACAAGAGGTTCGTCCAGGAGCGTACCTTGGGCTTTGAGGCCTGGGCCGACGGTGAGGGGGTCAGGCACCAGGGCTGGAAGGACCTGGTGCTGGACAAGTTTAGCCCAGCGTGGGCGAGCCAGGTGAGCGGCGTTCCCGAGGAGACGATTGTCCGCATCGCCCGAGAGTTTGCCACGACCAAGCCTGCCATTGCCGCAGGGGCCAGGGGCAGCAGCATGCAGACCAACGGCATCTTCAACCGCATGGCCATTCATGCCTTGAACGCCCTGGTGGGGAGCATCGACGTTCCCGGCGGCATCACGGTGCAGAAGGGGCCACCCTTCGGCAAGGAGCCGGATGTCGTCCAGGACGAAAGGGCCAGACAGGGGCTCGCACAGCCACGCATCGACTGGGCGGGTACGAAACGTTACCCCCTGGCAGGAAAGGTGTACCAGAACATGGCCGAGTTTGCCACCGGCGAGGGGCCGTATGAAGCCAAGGTCCTGTTCACCTACTACACCAATCCCCTCTTCTCGACACCTGAGGTGGAGCGCTTCCACAAGGCCGTGGATAGGGTCCCTCTCATTGTCACCTTCTCGCCTTTCATGGACGAGACCTCTCATATGGCCGACTACATCCTTCCCGACGACAGCTATCTGGAGCGGTGGCAGGACGACGTCATCTACCCGAGCCTGGGCTACCCGGTAGTTGGCCTCCGGCAGCCCGTGGTAGACCGGTTGTACGATACCCAGAACACCGGGGACGTGTTGGTCCGGCTGGCGAAGGCTATCGGCGGCACCGTCGCCGCCTCCTTCCCCTGGGAGTCCTGGCTCGACTACCTGAAGCTCAAGTACACCGGGGTCTGGGAGTACTCCCGGCAGTCGGGCCGGGGAACCATCCAGGCCTCTACCTTCGAGGCTTGGTGGGAGGAGTTCAGTAGGCGCGGAGTCTGGGCCGACCCGCCTTATACCTTCGGCGAGTGGACGCGCGTGCTGCCGACGCCGTCCGGAAAATTCGAGTACTTCTCTCAGACCCTGAAAAAGACCTTCGAAAAGCTGAAGATGACTGCGGAGGATATCGCAGCTCTCAAGCTGGAGGCCCGGGGCGACGAGCTCTTCATGCCTCACTACGAGCCCATCCGGTACGCTGGCGACCCACAAAAATTCCCGCTGCTTCTCAATACCTACAAGCTCATGACCCATGCCGAAGGTCGGGGCGCCAGCGTCCCCTGGTTGCAGGAGCTCCACGGCGTTCACGTGGGCCACCGGAACAGCCGGTGGAGCACCTGGCTAGAGGTCCACCCGAACACGGCCTCCCGGTTTGGCATCAGGAGTGGGGACGAGGTGTGGGTGGAGTCGCAGGTCGGGAAAGTAAAGGCAGTGGCCGTGCTCTTCCCGGGGGCGCGTCCGGAGGTGGTGAATATGCCCTTCGAGAATGGCCACACCGCCTACGGGCGCTGGGCCAGCGGCCGTGGGGCCAACCCCAACCGGATTCTGGTCAACGAGTCGGATTTCTTGGGAGGCCTGGCGGCCTTCTTTTCCACCCGGGTGCGCATCTACAGGGCATAGGAGGGCTTCCTGTGACAAAGTGGGGCATGGTGATAGACCTGGACAGGTGCACTGCCTGTCAAGCCTGCTCGGTGGCATGCAAGGTGGAGAACAACGTCCCCTTTGGCAACCGGGAGGAGTGGGCGCTGGAGCGCGCCCCCGTGTGGCAACGGGTGCTGGGGGTGGTGGAGTCGGAGAACGGCAAGATAAGGGCCCATTTCTACCCCCGTCCCTGCATGCACTGCGAGAACCCGCCTTGTGTTCAGGTGTGCCCGGTCCAGGCCACGTACAAGGACCGGGAAGGCATCGTCCAGCAGGACTATCAACGGTGTATCGGGTGCCGCTACTGCATGGCGGCATGCCCTTACGGCGTGCGCGTCTTCAACTGGAAACGGCCGACCTTTGAGGAGACGTATGCCAACTACGTGAATGCCAACGGACTGACGAGGCCCCGGCCCGTGGGGGTGGTGGAGAAGTGCACCTTCTGCGTCCAGCGCATAGAGCAGGCCAAGGCCAAAGCCAAAGTTGACGGCCGGCCTCTGCGGGACGGCGACGTGGTAACGGCCTGCCAGCAGACCTGCCCGGCCGACGCCATCATCTTCGGCGACCTGGATGACCCGGACAGCCAGGTGAGCCACCTGGCCCGAAGCAGGCGGGCCTTTCGTCTTCTGGAGGAGCTGGGAACGAGGCCTCAGGTCTACTATCTCACGGAGGGTTAGGTCATGCTTCAAGGCACGCAGCGCGTACCCCGCCCCTTCGCCGGCCTCATGGTTCTGGGCCCAGCCTATCTGGCCACCGTGGTGATCCTCCTCGGCCTCGCCGTCTTGGGGGCCTACTTCATCGTTTTCCGCCAATGGCAGGAAGGGCTTGTCGTCACCGGGATGAACAACCGGGTGAGCTGGGGCCTGGAGATCGTGAACTTCGTTTACTTCGTGGGTCTCAGCGCCGGTGGCATCATCATCGCGGCCATGGCCCATCTCCTGGGGATGAAGGAGTTCCGGTCCATTGCGCGGTTCGCGGAGCTGCTGGCCATCGCCTGCATCATCCTGGCCCTCTTCTTCATCCTCCTCAGCGTGGGGAGGCCGGACCGCCTGTACTATCTGCTCCTCCACCCGAATATCACCTCTCCCCTCGTATGGGACGTGATGATCATCGTTGCCTACCTGGCTCTCGCCATGGCCATGGGCTATTTCGGCACGCGCCACGAGCTTGTCCGGTGCATGGAGGCCCTTCCCGCGCGCCGTGGCCTCTACAGGCTCCTGACCCTGGGGTACACCGACATCTCGGAGGCGGCCCTGAGGCGGGACGCGCGGATTCTGAAAGGGCTGAGCTTCATCGCCATCCCGGCCGCCGTTGCCCTTCACTCGCTGACTGCCTGGATCCTTGGGCTGATCAAGGCCAAGGCCCTGTGGCACAGCACCCTGTTGGCGCCCCTGTTTGTGACCTCGGCCCTGGTGTCCGGACTGGCGCTCCTCATCCTGGCCCTTGCCGTAATGCGGGCCTTTCGGACAGAGATCAGACAGGAGACCATCATCAGGTTGGGGAAGCTGCTGCTTCTCCTGATTCCGGTGCTGGGCTACTTTCTGTTCGCCGAGCTGTTGACGGTGGTCTACCCGGGCATACCCAAGGAAACTCGCTTGTTCATGGACCTCATGGTGGGGAAGTTTGTGGCCATCTTCTGGTTCAACTTGCTGGTTGGCCTGGTGGCGCCTATGGTCATTCTCCTGTACGTCTGGGCGGCGCCTCAGCGAGTGCCGGCCCGGATCTGGGCGGGGAGGGAAAGGCTGGCCTTCCGAGCGGTTCCAATGGCAGTGACAGGGCTCGCAATTGTAGCGCTGGTCTACTCTCTTCAGCTCCAGAGGAACGTGTCCCTGGCGGTGGTCCCAGGGGCTTTCGAACTGTCGCTCACAGGGCGGGCCATTGTCGCCAACGCGGTTGCTGCGTTCCTCCTGGTGATCCTGGCCACCCGCCTGCCGGCCGTGGGCAGCGTGGGGCTCGCTTCAACTCTAGTTGTCCTGGGCGTCCTCGCGGAGCGCTTCAACGTCGTGGTCGTGCCTTTCCTCTTTCCCTTCCTGCCCTACCCCCCAGCCGCGTACGTCCCCACCTTCGAGGAGGTGCTCCCTATCCTGGGGATCTACGCCCTGGGCGTGCTTGGCTTCCTTCTGGTAGCGAAGGTGTTCCCCCTGGTGGGAGCGGAAGATGAGGCCAGACGCAGGGGCTAGGCTGGTGGCCCACGCGGAGTTCCCAGCGGCCGCTCTTCACGCTGTCTCGTACGCGTTCTTGGCCCAGGCCTTTCGCCCGCCCGGGCGAGCGCTCCTGGAGGTACTGGTCTCGAAGCAGAACGAGAAGGCCTGGGGCCAGCTGGCAGAGCTCAGTCCCAGCCCAGAGCTGGGCATCCTAGCGACCCTGGCCAGGGACCAGGCCAGGGTAGGTCTGGCTGACCCTGAACTCCTTGGCCGGATGGCGCAAGAGCACGCAAGCCTGTTCTCCAACCCCTATCACGTAGCGGCGCCTCCTTATGAGTCGTTCTACGCCAGCGGCGAGGGCCTGCTGATGCGGGAGGCTGCCGCGGCGGTCCTGGGCGCGTACGAGCGGGCTGGGCTCGTCTTGGCGTGTCACTGGCGCGACCTGCCCGACCATGTAGTGGCGGAGCTGGAGTTCATGGCGTGCTTGTGCCTGAAGGAGGCGGCAGGAGCAGCGCACGGCCGGGACAAGGAAGTCCGGGGATGGGCGCTGCACCAACACCGGTTCGTGAGTCAGCACCTAGGCCGCTGGCTCCCGTCGCTTCGCCAGAGGATCGAGGCTACCCATGCGGGGTCCTTCTACCACGTCGTTGCCCGCGTGGCGGAGGCGCTTGTCCTGAGCCACGGAGAGACCTTGTCACTCCGGGTGCGAGGACCTCGTGATGCCTGAGCCATCCGGCGGGACTCAAGCCCAGCGGGGCAAGGTCCTCGTTCTGGTCTGCCGGGACCTCTCGTCGGCCAGGAAAGGCCTGGACCTGGAAGAGGTGGCCTCCGCCCTGCTGGAAAGCGACCCTGCCATGACGGTGGAGGTGGTGGATGGCCTGTGCCAGCGCCCGGAGGCGGTTCAGCGGCTGGTGAAACTGGCCGGCCCCTCTCGCCTGGTCATTGGCGCGTGCTCCGTTCCAGAGCAGGGTGGGGCCTTTCGGAGGCAAGCCCGCAAGGCGGGCCTGGACCCTTTCGGTGTGCTGGTGGTGGAGCTGGGCCATCTGTGCGTGCGGGTTCATCCCCCCGACGAGGCCAACGAAAAGGCCAAGCTCCTGCTGGCCGGGGCGGCGGAGCGGGCCCGAGCATTTCCTGGAACAACCTCCCAACACCTTAAGGTCCAGGGGTATCAGCTCGGCCACCGGGTGAGTCGTCGGGACTTCCTGACGATGCTGCCCCTCCAGAACACGCTGGTGCCCCGCATCAACGATACTGCGTGCGTCGCGAGTATCGGCTGCGACATCTGCCTGAGAGTCTGCCCCCAGGAAGCCCTGCAACGGGACGGAGGGAGCGTTCGCCTGAGCAAGGAGGAATGCGTGGCCTGTGGTCGCTGTGTTGGCGAGTGTCCGGTGAATGCCATCGAGTTTCCCCAGTACTCCTTCGCAGAGCTGACAGGCGAGCTTCGAACGCTGCTCACCTACCCTGGAGCCGACCTGTGGCCCAGGGCGACGCTGTTTACCTGCCAGAAGAGCCAAGTCCTACTCCGCTCCATGGACGAGCAGGACCTCGGCTACCCGGGGAACGTGCTGCCTGTAGCCCTCCCGTGCCTGGCGATGGCTACCCCTTACCTCCTTCTCTTGGCCGTCCACCTGGGATCGGCCGCTGTGGGCCTGCTCTCCTGCGGTTCACAGTGCGCCGCTGGCGCTGGGCCGCTGTTGGAGAGGCGGGTCGTCTGGCTGGAAAAGCTCCTCGTCCAACTGGGCCTGCCCAGTTGCCGCCTCAAGCTGCTGGCGGCGACGGACGGTGCCGAGACGGCCCGTTGGCTCGCGGACCTATCCGCGGCGTGGCAAGAAGGGCTCATGCCAACGGGCGGCCTCGCTTCTGCCGACCTGCCGGAGTGTCTGGCCGACCTGGTCATGCGGATGGCCGTGGGACGAAGTGGTGCCCCCGAAGTAGCCGTCGCCGATGACGACGTGCCTCTAGGGGTGGTGGATATTGACCCGGACCTCTGCACCGCCTGCGGCCTTTGCGCCACGCGTTGCCCCACCGGCGCCCTGGTCTTTAAGGAAGAAAAGGAGATCACCCTTTCCTTCGATGCCGCGCGGTGCACGGGCTGTGGGGCCTGTGCGGCGGTCTGCCCCGAGCGGGAGCGAGGAGCCATTGCGGTGCGACGGGTGGTGGATGTCGCGGGGCTTCGCCAGCGGCGCGCGATCCGCGTCAGGGACTACTCGGCGGTCTGTACCGTCTGCGGAAGGCCGTTCATTCCCAAGAAGATGCTTCGGCATATCCAGGCAGGGCTGGAGCGGCGGGGGAAGGGTTTCCCCGAGGCTCTCCTTCAGCGCTGCCCCGACTGCCGGGTGCTGGGTGTCTCCGCGACGAAGGATGAGGAGCCAACGAGTTTTGCCAAGGTCTCCCGACTAGGGGAGTGCCAGGCTCTCCACAGGAAACCCCGCTTGCTGGGCCAGCCTCAGCAACTCCCCTGACGCCTTCAGCTCTTTCACCACTTCGTTGACGATACCTATAAGCTCGCTATCACCCTTCTTCGCGATAACGGCGAATTGCTCACGAGTGAGCGGCTTATCCAAGAATGCGAACCGCCCCGGGTTCTGAGTGGCATAGACCGTTAGGGCGATGGTGTGCCCAAGCACGGCCTGTACTTGTCCGCCTTGCAGCGCAGTGGCCGCTTCATCGTAGGAAACGAAACCTTCAATAGCGATGCTGAGGCCCTGTTGGTTGGTGATGGTGTCAAAATCGGGGCGGTAGTCCCTGCCTGCTGCTACATATCCAACCCTCTTTCCACTGAGGTCCGCCAAACTCCGAACGGTGCTCCCAGTCGTGGTTACGAGAGCAACACCCCCAGTGGCAAAGGGCTCACTGACTTCAACCTGCTGTTTCAGCGCATCTGTGGTGGGGAAATGGAAGATAGTGGCCAAGGCAAGGTCAACCTGGCCTCCCTGTACGGTGCTAGCCACCGCCAAGGCCGGGCCTGACCTGAGATCCACCTTGTTTTCGTCTCCCATTAGCTTCTTGGCGATGGCTTTGGCAAGAGCTACCTCAAGGGTTCTGGTGTGGGGGTGAGCAGGGTCAAGGGAGACGCCCCTGGGGCCTTGCTCCTGCCGGACGGCGACGATCAGCTTGCCCCTCGCCCTTATCTCTTGAACTTTGGAAACCGTTAGGGTTGGGGTAGGGGTTGGTGTAGGCTGGGCGCAGCCAGCGAGGAGCAATAATGGCAATAGCAGACCTACGAGGAGCTTGGGCATACTCCCCAACATTTGGAGCATGATATTCGCCTTCCCAACTCGTGTTCTGGAACTTGTTTCGAAACCCTCACCCCCTGTCTCCCCCTCCCCCGCACGCCGGGAGAGGGGGACTGTTTGAAGCTGGGGGACACCCCCAGACCCCCGCCAGAGGGGGCCAAGCCCCCTCTGGACTCCCCTCAAGAAGGGGCTTTGAAACATCATCTACGGCACCACCTCTATGGCCAGGCGGAAGATAGGCAGGTTGTACCCCAGACCTAGCCCGGGGTGGTCCTGGAGGGCGGTCAGCTGCGGAATGTTGTACTGCCACGGCCACTTGTTTTGCCCGCTATCGTAGATCATGGGGTAGAGCTCAACGAGGTGGATGCCCGGGCCTCCCGTCGCGGTCAAGAAGATCTGCGTATCACCCTTGCAGCAGAAGCCACAGGCGTAGCCTACGTAGGCGTTGTCGTAGGTCACCGCCACCCCGTTGTCCAGCGCGGTCCAACCCACGCCTTTGATTCGGACCATGAACTGCTCTCCAGCCTTCACCCGTGTTGGCGTCACCTCTACCAGGCTCCGCTGGACGTAGTAGGGGACCTCCGCAACGATCTTGTCACCACTCTGCACCAAGATAGAGTGCCAGCCTCCCAGGTCATCCGGGATGTCCACCGTGGAATCGAACGACCCTCCTCTGTCCGCCTTCCCCTGACCGAGCGGGAAATCGCTCACGTTCCAGCCCGTGACATCGTTCCCGACCGCCGTCCCGTAGAAGACCGCCACCGGCGCCTCCGGCCCAAGGCTATTGACCTTGAGAGCCGTCTTGGAAAGGATGGTACCGGCGGTGGAAGAGAGGGAGGCCGTGACTCCCGACCCCTGCCCCCGTCCCGTGGCCATGGTGCGAGGGATAGCCGCGGCGAGAGGAGCTACCCGACCGGGGTCAGGCCAGTCCAGGCGCGGCGGTGGGAGAGACGACCCCGGAGTGACGGTGAACTCCGTCCGCAGCCCTGGAGCATACAGCGGGGGCGACTGCTCCGTATTCAGGTACGGCAGGGCGTGGCTGGCGTTCTGAAGCTGTATGTAGTGTGTACCAGGAGCGCCAGCGGCCCGGATCTGGAACACGGCGGTCCCACCGGTCGTCACCGTGGAGACAAAGCCCGTGAAACGGTTGTCATACAGCACGGACGCCGTGCTGTCGAAGGCACCCCTGCCCATGCCCGTCACCTTCACGGTGATGGTGGTGCCCACCGGGCCCTGGGTGGGGCTGATCTCCAGCCGCCGGCTG
>JACQOS010000171.1 GCA_016202425.1 Chloroflexota bacterium | reverse complement strand
CGAACGGCTCGGGCAAGACCACCACCATGAGCATGCTGCTGGGCCTGGTCAAGCCCACGTCGGGCACGTTCAAGCTCCTGGACGGCGATAGAGACGGCCCCACGCTATATGCGCTCAGACGCATAGGTGCTACCGTTGAAGCGCCGGCTTTCTACCCCTACCTCTCGGGCCTTGCCAATCTCAAGTACATCCAGGGCATCAGCCACAAGGGACGACCGGCCGATATCCAGCGCCTCCTGGAGTTGGTAGGCCTGACGGCGCGGGCCGGCAGCAAGTTTCGTACCTACTCTTTGGGTATGAAGCAACGCCTGGGCATTGCCTACGCGCTCCTGAGCGACCCCGAGTTGCTGGTCCTGGATGAGCCGACCAACGGGCTGGACCCCGCGGGCATGGCCGAGGTAAGGGAGCTAATGGGTTCGCTCGGGAACGGTGGGCACACCGTCCTGCTTTCCAGCCACCTGCTGCACGAGGTGGAACAGGTCTGCCACAACATCGCCATCCTGTCGCGGGGTCGGCTTATTGCGCAGGGGCCGGTATCGGAGCTGGTGAGGCAGAAGGGTGCCCTACGGGTGCACACCACTGACGACGCTCGGGCAGCCTCCGTGATCAAATCCTCCCTTCCCTGGGTCGCTGACGTGGCCAGTCGCGATGGACATCTGGCGGTGACGGCCCCTCCCGACCGGGCGTGGGAGCTCACGGCGGCGCTGGCCGTGGAGCGCATCTTCGTCAGCGAAATGGTCCCCATCCAGACCTCTCTGGAGGACTACTTCCTAGAGCTCACGGGGGGCGATGCCCTACCGCTGGAGGAGCAGAAATGATCGTGCATATCGCCAAGCTGGTCCGGTGGGAGTGGTTCAAGCTATGGCGCCGCTGGATGCCCTGGATCTTGCTGGGCATCATCCTGGTATTCTCTCAGATGCCAATCTGGGGAGGCTTTTTCGACTACAAAAGTCGAGCCTTCGGTGAGATACGGGTAGAGCGGGCGAACCAGGAGGTGGTCCACACAGGCCTGACCTGTGCCGACATCCGCGCTGGTCGCGTGCCCACGCTCCCGGCAGATACCGAGCCCTATGTCATCCAGGGAATTCAGGAGCGGTGCGACTTAGCGAGGGTCGCACAGACAATGGGTTTCTTCACCCTGCCGTACAGCCTGACCTTTTCATTCAGCATCGGGCAGGTACTCGGAATGCTGCTCTTGGCGGTTCTCACGGCCTCCATGCTGGGCACGGAATATAGCTGGGGAACCCTGCGTACTATCTTGGCCAGAGGCACCGGCAGGTGGCAGTACCTGACGGCCAAACTGGCGTTGATAGTGCTGTTCGCCGCCAGCGTCTGGGTCATCATTGGGGCAGCCACGGTTCTCAACAGTCTGCTGGCTACGTCCCTTGCACCGAAGGTTCCCCCGGAAGTCGCCGATCTTCTGGCTGTGCGTGGGGCTGGATGGTCCAGCACGCTCATCGTCACAGGCAGGGCATTCGTCTCCATCGTGCCGTACTTGGCCATGGCTGCCTTCGTCACTGTGTTGACCACATCGCTGGCAGCCGGGATCGCCGTATCCCTAGGCTACTATTTTGCTGAGGCTATAGGGGCGGCCCTGCTCATAAACGTGGTCAAGGTGTTGAGCGGCGTCACAGACTACTTGCTGGTGCGGAATATCGGCGGCTGGATGCTGGGGAGCAAGGAGCAGGTGCTGGAAAGCCAAATTCTGTTGGGGCCTTTCGGCTTCGGCCAGTACCCTTCAGAGGTCCACGCGATATTTGTCATGTTGGCCTACACGCTCTTCTTCGGCGCTCTGTCGTTTTGGCTCTTCAGAAGAAGGGATGTTTCTGGGGCCAGTGGGGGGTAGGTTGACAGAGTAGCCTCGTTCCCCACTGTTGCCGATGGGGTCGTGTATTTCGGGATCGCGGGAGAAAACAAGAAAGGCCACCGCCCTCCAGCCGGGGGCTGCCGTACTGAGGCAGTGTCGCCTGCCTGCGGGGGACGGCCGTCCAGGCGCTTCTCTGTCTGGGCACCCACGTTGACGAAGCAGGGAAGTGCCAGTAGACTGACAAGGGGCGTGCCTCGGGTGCATCTTTCCCCTGGAGACACGCATCTCAATGGACGAAGCAAGTTAGGCTGGGAGGTTCCCCGATGGCGCATCCCGTGGAGGTAACGGACGAGACCTTCGCTGAGCAGGTGGAGAAAGCCACCACACCGGTGCTGGTGGACTTCTGGGCGGAGTGGTGCTACCCCTGCAAGATGATCGCCCCGGCCGTGGAGGAGCTGGCAAGGGAGTACGATGGCAAGGTGCGCTTCGTCAAGCTGGACGTGGACGCCAACCCTCAGACCGCCATTAAGTTCAGCATCCGCAGCATTCCCACGCTGCTCCTGTTCAAGAACGGCAAGCCCGTGGACCAGGTGATCGGCGCGGTGCCGAAGGCGGTGCTGAAGAAGCGCCTGGACACCGTCCTGACCTGAAGGCTGACGGTTCTTCCCCAGGGCAAGGGAGCGGATGGGGCCCGGTGGCTCTCGCGGTCTTCAAAACCGTTGCCCCGGCGCTCGCGCGCCGGGGGGTGGGTTCGACTCCCTCGCGCTCCCGCCACCGTCCCGCCTTGGGCCGCGCCCGGCAGCCATCTTCGAGTTGAGGTGGCGGCGGCTCTGTGGTACGGTATGAGGTTGGAGGTGACGCCATCATGGTTGTTGCCCACAGAGGGAGCACCTTTGCCCTCAACCGCACCCTGGAGCTCCTAGGGAACACCACGGACGGGGTCTACGCCGTTGACGAGACCCACAGGATCGTCCTCTGGAACAGGGCAGCGGAGAGGATCCTGGGCTACGCCCCGGAGGAGGTGCTGGGACGGCCCTGCTACGAGGTGGTCGCCGGCCTGGACCAGGAAGGCACTCCCGTGTGCATGGGCGGGTGTGCGGACATGGCCCTGGCCAAGGCGGGGGTGGTGGTTCCATCCCGGGATATGGTGAGCAGGACCAAGGCAGGCAGCCCCGTCTGGCTGAACGTGACCAACATCCCCATGCCCTCCGACTGCGGCGGCCTCTCCACGGTGGTCCACATCTTCCGGGAGGTCAGTGCTCGAAGGCACGTGGAGCAGCTCGTGGAAAGGCTGGCCTCCCTGGTAGAACACTTCGCCGCCTTCCAGGAAGGCCAGCCGCCCGAGACGCACGCACCCCCAGACGGGAACCCTCGCCTGACGCCCAGAGAGCGGGAGGTCCTCCGTCTCCTGGCGCAGGGGGCCAATCCCGCTGTCATAGCCCGGGAGCTGGTCATCAGCCAGGCCACCGCCAGGAAACACGTGCAGAACATCCTGCGGAAGTTCAACCTGCACACGACGCTGGAGGCCGTGGCCTACGCCTCCCGGCACGGTCTGCTCAGTGCTTTTCCCATAGCCCAGGTACCCCCTTCCTAGACCCCCATAGCAGGCTGCTGGAAATAAGGGGAGTCCAGTCCCGACTCGTCGGGATTGACGGGGGTCTGGGGGTGTCCCCCAGATACAACATCTTCCCCCTTCCTGGCCAGGAAGGGGGCGAGAGGGATGGTCGTCCCGACCAGTCGGGATTCAGCACCCTCATAGGCCTGCCCCCATGGTCGCTTCGCCGACCGTCTCGCCCGAACGCGTACGCCAGCGATGGTAGAGAAATACCATTTTTGCACCATTTACGCCTTTGACGGCAAGATATAGCCTGATAGGCAGAGGGCAGACATGCAGGGCGCCGGGCGCTTTCTCTCACGCAACGAGGTGGCTACCCTGCTGGGGGTGACCCCCAGCACGGTGACGCGCTGGGCGAAGCTTGGCCTTGTCCCCGCCGCCTTGACGCCCGGAGGCCACCACCGCTACTTCCAGTCGGACATCCGGCGCTTGGCCGACGAACTGGCCAAGGGGAGGTTGCCAAAGGGGCGTGGCTCCAGCGGCGCCACGGCCAGGGAGGCCTGGCCTCGGGTGGGCACCCGCCCGCAACCCGCCTCCAATGTCCCGGGAGCCCGTCTTCCCTTCTCCGGCAACGGTCTGGGAGACCTGGTGGAGATCCGCTGGCACGGGCGAGGAGGCCAGGGGGTGGTGACGGCGAGCCAGGTCCTTGCGGAGGCAGCCTTGCAGGAAGACCGGCATTTCCAGGCATTCCCGGAGTTTGGCCCAGAACGGACCGGCGCCCCGGTGCGGGCGTTCACGCGGCTCAGCAGCTCCCCCATCCCCCTGCACTGCCCCGTCGCCCATCCCGACATCGCGGTGGTGCTGGACCCCACGCTCCTCAGTGTCGCGAACCTCTTTGAGGGGTTGAAGGAGAAAGGGACCGTGGTCATCAACACCCCTCTTGCCCCTAGGGCCGTCAAGGAGAGGTTGCCTGGACGTGGGCGCTGCAAGGTGGTGACGGTGGACGCGACGGGCATCGCCATGGAGGCCTTCAACCGCAACATGCCCAACATGCCCATCCTCGGGGCCCTGCTGCGGGCCTCACCCCTTGTCTCCAAGGAGAGCTGCCTGAGGGCGCTCCAGGAGCGGCTGGGGGCACGGTTGGAGACCGCCGTGGTGGAGGCGAACGCGAAGGCCTTCGAGCGAGGGTATGCCGAGGCGAGGATAGACTAGCCGCCATGTCGGAGAGTGAAGCGATGGTGAATATGCCGGAGAGGTGGGAACAGGAGAGCTGGGAGGTCCTGCCCCCGGGAGGCATCATCCCGGAGGCGGGGAACTCGGTCCGTTACGAGACGGGAAGCTGGCGTGCCCTGCGCCCCGTGGTGGACATGGAGAAGTGCACCCACTGCATGATCTGCTGGCTCTTCTGTCCGGACAGCGCCCTTCTGGCGGAAGGCGGGTACTTCCGGGGCTTTGCCCTCTCCCACTGCAAGGGCTGTGGGATCTGCGCGCTGGAGTGCCCGCCCAAGTGCATCCGCATGGTGCCAGAGGGGAGCTTCGCCCAGGAGGGTGCGTGAGATGGCGGTAGCTGCTGTGAAGGCCCGAGGTAGTCCACGTCCGGCCGAGGGGATCGCCGCCAGCCTCAGCGGGAGCCTGGCCGTCGCCGAAGCCATGCGCCAGACCAATCCCGATGTCGTCGCTGCGTACCCCATCACGCCGTCCACCATCATGGTGGAAAAGTTCAGCGAGTTCGTGGCGAACGGACAGGTGGACACCGAGTTCGTGGCCGTGGAAAGCGAGCACTCCGCCATGAGCGCATGCATCGGCGCGGCTGCGGCAGGAGCCCGGGCCCAGACGGTTACGTCCAGCCAGGGCCTGGCCTACATGTGGGAGGCCCTCTACGTAGCTTCCGGAACGCGCCTGCCCATCGTGCTCCACTGCGCCAACCGGACCCTCTCCGCTCCCATCAACATCCACTGCGACCACTCGGACACCATGGGGGCCAGAGACAGCGGGTGGGTCCAGCTCTACGCCGAGAACACCCAGGAGGCCTACGACAACGCCCTCATGGCAGTGCGCATAGCGGAGCACCCGGAGGTGATGCTGCCAGTCCTGCACTCCCAGGACGGGTACACCATCACCCACAGCGTTGAACGCGTGGAACTCCTCCCCGACGACGTGGCAAGACAGTTCGTCGGTGAGTACCGGCCCCGGTATCCCCTGCTGGACCTGAAGGCCCCGGTCACGGTGGGCCCCATCGTCTCCCCGACGTACTACTTTGAGATGAAACGCCAGGCGGTGGAGGCCATGGAGCGGGCCGCGGAGGTGATTCACAACATAGGGCAGGAGTTCGGGCGGATGAGCGGGCGTTATTACGGCCTCTCGGAGGAGTACCGGCTGGAGGACGCGGAGGTGGCCCTGGTGCTGCTGGGAGCCACCGTTGGCACGGCCCGCGTGGTGGTAGACCAACTGAGGTCCCAGGGCATGCGTGCCGGCCTCCTGAAGGTGCGGTCGTTCCGCCCGTTCCCTGGGGACGAAGTGGTCCAGGCCCTGGCGGGCAAGGCGGCGGTGGCTGTCCTGGACAGGTCCCTGGCCTACGGTGCCGCCGGCAACCCCTTGTTCCAGGACGTGTGCTCCGCCCTGTACGTCAGGGGCATGCACGTCCCGCTGGTGAACTACGTCTATGGCATCGGCGGCCGAGAGGCCATGCCCAACGACCTGCTCCAGGTCTTCAAGGAACTGTACCGCGCCGCCGACTCCGGGCAGGCAGGGCCGGCCGTGCGCTATCTGGCGCTGAGGGAGTGACGGAAGATGTCGCCCATGAAACTGAACCTGAAGGAGCTGTCCAGACAGGAGGACCTGCTGGCCCCCGGCCATCGCCTCTGCCCTGGGTGCATCGAGCCGGTAGCGGTGCGTCAGGTGCTGCAGGTCGCTGGGCCCAACACGGTGGTGGCCACGGCCACGGGCTGCCTGGAGGTCTCCACAACGGCCTACCCCTACACCTCCTGGCGGGTCCCGTGGGTCCATAGCCTCTTCGAGAACGCGGCCGCCACCATCTCCGGTGTGGAAGCGGCGTACAAGACGTTCCTGAGGACGGGCAGATGGAAGGAGGACCAGCCGATCAACTTTGTCGTCTTCGGCGGTGACGGAGGGACCTACGACATCGGCCTCCAGGCGCTGAGCGGCGCCATAGAACGCGGCCATCGGTTCCTCTACGTGTGCCTGAACAACGAGGCCTACATGAACACCGGCATCCAGCGGTCCAGCGCCTCGCCCCTGGGCACCTGGACCACCACCACGCCCGTGGGCACCAGGATGACCGGGAAACCTCAGCCCCGCAAGGACCTGACCCGCATCGTGGCCGCCCACGGCGTGCCCTATGCCGCCCAGGCCTCTCCCCACCTGTGGAAGGACTTCATGAGGAAGGTGGAGAAAGCCCTCGGGACCGACGGGCCGACCTTCATCAACGTGCTGGCGCCGTGCCCCCGTGGCTGGCGGACGCCCGATGACCTAGGGATCCAACTGGGCAGGGTCGCCACGGAGACGTGCGTCTGGCCCATCTACGAGGTGGATCAGGGCGTCTGGAAGCTCAACCACCGGCCGCGGGAGAAGAGACCCGTGGTGGAGTGGCTGAAAGTCCAGGGAAGGTTCCTCCACCTGCTCCGGCCTGAGAACCGCCACCTCTTGGAGCTGTGCCAGGCGGAGGTGGACCGATCGTGGACCTCGCTCCAAGCAGCATGCGGCGCCTCGGGTGGGGCCCAGGGGACACCCGAAGCGCCCAGGGCAGCCGAGGGCGCGTAGCTCAGGAACCCCGTCCCCCGGAGGTCCGCCATGAAGAAAACGAACGGGGAGCCCACCAGAAGAGCGGAGTTGAGGGAGAGGATCGAGGCCTACCTGGACGAAGGGCGGCAGTGCAGCCAGTGCCTGCTTCTTGCCCTGGAGGATGTCCTGGGCCTCCGGGCCGAGCTGCTCTCCGGCGCGGCCCGCACGCTGGGGAGAGGCATGGGAGGCTCGGGCGCCGTTTGCGGTACCCTGACGGCGGGGATGCTGGCCCTGGGCCTAGCCTACCCCAGCGGAGACCCGGAGGCAACCCCGGGCTCTCTGGCCCGCGGCGGGCCTGCACCGGCGCCCCACAACGAGTTCCTGGATGCCTACATCCCCTCGGAGCCGCCGGTCTTCGCGCGCTGCCGGGAACTCGTCGCCTGGTTCGGCGCCGAGGTCATGGCCAGGGCCGGGTCTATCAACTGCCAGGACATCTCGGGCGTTCACTGGGACCGGCCCACGGGGGAGGAGCTCTCCCGCTACTTCGCCCCCGCCGGCGGCCTCTCCCACTGCGTTGACCTCATGAGCCGAACGGCGGAACGGGTGGCCGAGCTGGTCCTGCGAGAAGGCCGCCGTCCCGACTACCGCCTCTCCTGACGGCCCGCACACCCCGGGGCCCGCTGCTTTCCACACCGTAGCCACAGGCGAAGTGTTCCTCTGCATGCTGCCTTCACCGCCACCAGCGTAGGCGTAAGATAGAGACAGAGGGACATCCCGACAAGAGTCGGCGTCCACCCTCTTGACACATTCGCGAGGCGGTGGCGGCGATGCACGTTCCGAGGGCGATGAGCGGCGACGTGGTGTTCGAGGACCGAGAGGCGGCGGGGAGGGCACTGGCGACAGGGCTCGCTGAAGCAGGGACGTTGGCGTCCGTGGTCCTCGGCCTGACTCGAGGGGGCGTGCCCGTGGCTTCCCAGGTGGCCCGAGCTTTCGGGTTGCCCCTGGACGTGGTGGTGGTGAAGAAGCTTCGGGCACCTTTCAGCGATGAGCTGGCCATCGGCGCGATCTGCGCCGATGGCCAGCGGGTGCTGCGGCAGGACGTCATCCAGCAGTTGGGGGTCAAGGATACCTACCTTTCCCGAGAGGGGGAAGCCCGCCTGGCGGAGGCCCGGGAGCAAGAGCAGGGCTACCGGGGCCACCATCTTGCCCTGGAGGTGGCAGGGGCATCGGTGGTGATCGTGGACGACGGCATCGCCACGGGCGCCACCATGGAAGCGGCGGTGCTCAGCGCCAGGCAACGGGGGGCCAGGGAAATTACGGTGGCGGCCCCCGTGGGCTCTCCCGAGGGGTGCGCCGTTCTGGGGCGCATCGCCGACCGAGTCTTCTGCCTGGCGACGCCCGAGGAGTTCTGGGCGGTGGGCCAGTTCTACCTTTACTTCCCCCAGGTCTCAGACGAAGAGGTGCGCCGGCTCCTGGACGAGAGCCGCGCCCGGAGGGGCCGGACCAGGACACCGTGAACCCCGAACGAGTTGAGTGCCGCAATAGCCGCGGCTGGCGTCTGGTGGCCTCGGGGGCCATCGGCCTGGCGGTGCCGGCCCGGCCTGGACAAGCGGTGAGAAAGGGCTGAGACCGATATGCAACAAAGGCAGGACCTCCAGCGGGGGCAACCACCCCTCTCCACCGAAGAGCCGCCGCCGTGGCTGGACGAACCCGGGGCGCTTGAGGAGGAGCCCGAAGCCCCCGAAGAGCCCACGGATGCCGTCAGGGAGTACCTCCGCTCCATCGGCCGGCACCGGCTGCTGAGGGCCGAAGAGGAGATCCAGCTTGGCCTGGCCGTGGAGCTGGGCCAGGCGCTCCGCGAGCGCCGTGGCCTGTACGAGGCGGAGCGGGGTCAGGCACCCAGCCCAGCGGAGCTGGCGGCAAAACTGTACCGGGAGCTGAAGGCGCTGGAAGGCGACCTCCGTGACCTGGCCGCCGCTCTTGGCGAGGAGTCCTCAGAGAGGACTGCTTCCCAACTCCTGTCCCTGCCCCACGTCCGCAGCGCCCTCGATAGCCCCTTGAGCCCAAAGTTGAAGCAGGGCATGGCAGACCGGACGGGCGCCTCGGAAGCACTGGTTCTGGCCAAGGTCTCTCCTCTTTCGAAGCTTTCCAGACTGCTCCCGCCTTCCGTGATCGCCTTGCTGGACCGGCAGGGTCTGGCAACCACTCCTCCGGCGGTCATGGGCCGCGAGGAGGAGAGCTCGCTGTTGGGGCACCACCAAGATGCCCTCAAGACCTTGTGGAGCCGGGTGGAGCGGGAGGCCGACGCCGCCTCCGAGCGGCTGACGAACTCGAACTTGCGCCTGGTCGTGAGCGTGGCCAGGAGGTATCTGGGTCGCGGGCTACCTCTCCTGGACCTGATCCAAGAGGGGAACATTGGCCTGATGCGCGCCGTTCAGAAGTTCGACCCGCACCGGGGGTACAAGTTCAGCACCTATGCCACCTGGTGGGTCCGCCAGGCGGTCACCCGGGCGCTGGCCGACCAGGGGCGCACCATCCGCCTGCCCGTGCACGTGGTGGAGCGGGTACAGAAGCTCAACGCCGCAGAGCGCACCCTATGGAAAGAGTTGGCCCGGCAGCCTACCGACAAGGACCTGGCCGAAAAGCTGGGCTGGCCCCCCAAGCTGGTGGAGGAGCTGCGCCGACAGCGCCAGTTCACGGTGTCGCTGGAGATGCCCGTCGGCGAAGACGAGGAATCGACCATGGAGGACTTCATCGCCGACGTGTCCGGCTGGGCGCCCGAGGAGATGGCCCTCCGCCAGCTCACCCGGGAGGGCGTCCTTCGAGCGGTGGGGCAGTTGCCCGCCCGGCTCTGCTTGGTCCTGGAGCTGCGTTTTGGGTTCATAGACCACCGCCCGCGGACCCTGGAGGAGGTAGGGCAGGAGCTGGGCGTCACCAGGGAGCGGGCACGACAGTTGGAACGGCAGGCTATCGAGCGGTTAAGACAGTCGGACGTCCTGCTCGCAGAGGTAGGCCCTCAAGATGGCAACCCCGAAAAGGGGCCTTCGAAACGGGAAGGTGAAGCCTGAGGGATGGGAGAGCCACGGCAGCGAGCCGTCCGGGAGCGGGACGCAGCAGGGGACGTTGGCGATGGCCAGCGCTTGCCAATGCAGCCGTGGCTCTGGTAGCGTAGCGCCATGGCCAGGTCTTCCCGCGCGGTGGGCAGTTGAAGGTCTCGCTCTTCGTCACCTGCCTGGTGGACCAGCTCTTCCCCGAGGTGGGGGAGAGCGTGGTGAAGTTGCTGCGGCGCGTCGGGATCGAGGTCGAGTTCCCCCGAGAGCAGACGTGTTGCGGCCAGCCTGCCCTCAACTCGGGGTTCATGGCGCACGCGAAGCCGCTCGCACGACGATGGCTGGACCTCTTCGAGGAGAGCCAGTACGTGGTGGTCCCCTCTGGCTCCTGCGCCGCCATGCTGAAGGTCTCCGTTCCCGAGATGTTTCGCCAAGAGGCGGGCCTTTACGAGCGGGCCCAGGCGCTGGCGGGGCGCACCTACGAGCTGTCCCAGTTCCTGGTGAACGTCCTCCGGGTGCAGGACCTGGGGGCACGGTTCCCGGGGAAGGTCACGTACCACCCCTCGTGCCATCTGCTGCGGGAACTGGGTGCCGCCACGGAGGCCCAGACGCTCATCCGCGGCGTGCGGGGCATCCAGTTTGTCCCCCTGGACAACCCGGACCGCTGCTGCGGTTTCGGCGGTACCTTCTCGGTGAAATACCCGTCGCTCTCCGGTGCCATCCTGGAGGAGAAGCTGCGGGCGATTGAGGCCACGGGCGCCGATGTGGTGGTGGCCTGCGACTCGGGCTGCCTGATGCACATCGCCGGGGGGATGAGGCGCCGAGGGATGAAGGTGGAGGCGATGCACCTGGCCCAGATCCTCGCCCAGACCGCACCGGCCGAAGGGGCACCAGCGGAACCCAAGGATGGCGCCGGTGCAGGTTAGGACGCAGGAATTCCCCCGGGCATCCTCCCGGGCCCTCGCGAATGGGAGGGTCCAGCAGGCCCTGACCAACGTGATGGGCCATTTCGACCATGCCCGGGAAGCCGCCATTCAAGAGCTGACACCCGAGGTGTGGGAGCGGTACCGGGAGCGGGGCCGGGAAATCAAGCGCCACGCCATGGAATACCTGGACTTCTACCTTGAGTTGCTTTCGGAGCGAGTGGAGGCCAACGGCGGCAAGGTGCACTTTGCCCGGACGGCCCAGGAGGCGACGCAGATCGTCCTGGAGATCGCCAAGGCGCTTGGGGTGAAGGTGGCGGTCAAGGGCAAGAGCATGCTCTCGGAGGAGATGGGCCTGAACCACGCCCTGGAGGAGCAGGGGATCGCCCCCGTAGAGACGGACCTGGGCGAGTACATCATCCAGTTGGCCCAGGAGCCTCCGTTTCACATCCTGGCGCCGGCCATGCACAAGACCAAGGAGGAGGTGGGAGAGCTCTTCGCGGCCAAGCTCGGGCTGGGAGGGTTGCAGCAGATCCCAGACATGGCTGCCGCCGCCCGCAAGACGCTGCGGGAACGATTCCTCCAGGCGGACATGGGGATCACGGGCGTCAACTTCGCCGTGGCCGAGACGGGGACCGTCGTCATCGTCACCAACGAGGGGAACGGGCGCATGTGCACCTCCCTGCCTCGGGTCCACGTGGCCCTGATGGGGATGGAGAAGGTGGTGCCGGCCCTGGAGGACCTGTCGGTGATGCTCCGGCTGCTGCCTCGGGCGGCCACCGGCCAGCGCATCACCAGCTATGTGACCCTGGTGTCCGGCCCCCGGCAGCCTGGGGACGAGGACGGCCCTGAGGAGTTCCACCTGGTCATCGTGGACGCTGGCCGAACGCGGCTCCTGGCCGATCCCGAACTGAGGGAAGCCCTGTACTGCATCCGCTGCGGCGCCTGCCTGAACACGTGCCCGGTCTACCGAAAGGTCGGCGGCCACGCGTATGGGTGGGTCTACCCAGGCCCTATAGGCTCCGTCATCACGCCGGTGATGGTCGGGCTTCCGCGGGCGCGCGACCTCCCCTTCGCATCATCCCTGTGTGGCGCCTGCCGGGAGGTGTGTCCCCTGAAGATCAACATCCCCCTCATGCTCGTGAGCCTTCGTCGCCGGCTCATGGAGGGCGCCCCGGGGGAGAGGGGCGTGTCGTGGGGACAGCGCCTGCTGGTACGGCTGTGGTCTCGGGTCGTGGCATCGGAGGGGTCCCTGAGGCGGGCCCGGCGTCTGGCCGCTGTCTTTCAGCGTCCTTTCCTTCGCCGGAGAGTTGTCCGGTGGATACCTTTTCCGCCCTTCTCTCGATGGACTCGAAATCGGGACATGCCGGGGCTGGCACGCCGGTCCTTCCATGAGCTCTGGGACCGGGACCTGAAAACGACGGGGCGCTCGAAACGTCCCTGAAGGAGGACCGTGGCGGGAACTACTCGCGAGGAGTTCCTGAAGACCGTGCGCCAGTCCCTGGGAAGGAAAGAGGGCGCCCCGGAACCCGAGTACCTTGCCTTGAGGCTTCGGAGGGAGGACCAGCGGCAGAAGGTGGTCACCATTGAGGCACGAGTGGAGGCCCGGCGTCGGGATCTCCTGACGCGCCTGGAGAGGGTGGCCGGACAGTCGGGATGGCGGGTCTACCGGGCTGCCTCGCCCGAAGCCGCCGCCGGATACGTTTTGAAGCTGGCCAGGGAGAAGGCGGCGGACCTGGTGGTTCGCTCGGAGCACGATGTCTTCCGCCGCGTTCCCATCGATGGCCTCCTGCGCCAGGAAGGCATCGCGGTGACGCCGATCCTGGCGGCCCGTGCCGGGGACCGGGAGCATCTTCGGCAGGAGATGGACAAGGCCCAGATAGGGGTCACGGGCGTGGACTACGCCGTGGCGGAGACGGGGACCTGCGTGCTCCTGCCGCGCCGAGGGGTGAGCCGCGCCGTCTCCCTCTTGCCACCCGTCCACGTAGCCCTCGTGGAGCCCCACCAGGTTTACGAGACCCTGGACGACCTCTTCGCGGTGAGGCGTCTGGCCTTCATCCAGGGGCGGGGCGATGCGGGCAGCTACCTGAGCCTCACCAGCGGTCCCAGCCGTACCGCGGACATCGAGCAGACCCTGGTCATCGGCGTGCACGGCCCCGTCGAGGCGCACCTGGTGCTGCTGCCGCCGGCGCCGGAAGCTGCTTCACCACGTCCAGGAACTCCTTCTCCGTAAAGGCCTTGAGGGTGGCGGTCCGGAGGTTGCCCTGAGCGCCGATGCCGAGCAGCCCGGCGAGCTGGGCTTCGTCGCTGGTCGCCTCGGCGATCACCACCATGTCGTAGGCACCCAGGGTGAAGTAGCGGGTGAGCTTGACGCCCTCGGCCGCGAGCGTCCTGTTGGCCTCCTGGACGCGCTTGGGGAGCTCCTGGATCGTGCGGATCCCCTGATCGGTGAAGTTGACCAAGACCACGTAGTGCGGCATGTTCTCCCTCCTTCGAAGCGGTGGACCACACCGGTGATAGTAGCGGAACCGTGACCGGCCTGGCAACGGGGTGTGCGAGAGGCAATGGCCCTTGGAGAAGGCGGTGAACGGCCCCGACCCGGGAACAGGCCAATCACCGCTGTCACCTTGCCAGCGCGGCCCGGACGGCCCGCTCCGTGGCGGCCCGCACGAACTCGTGGGCGCGCGCCATCCCTTCCTGGGCCGTCATGGAGGCGGGCGTTGCCACCTCCACCGCGACCACCCCCTGGCCCAGCACCCTGCGGTACCCTGGGCCCAGGGTGCCCGCCACGGCGATGACCGGGACGCCTTTTCGGTGGGCGCGGCGGGCCACCACCATGGGCGCCTTGTCGTAGGCCGTCTGGCTGTCCAGCCGTCCTTCCCCCGTGAGCACCACGGCGGCGCCCTCCAGGTACGTATCCAGGCCCACCGCGTCGCATACCAGCTCCCCTCCCGGCTCCAGCGTGGCCCCCAGGAACATCACCAGGCCGGCGCCCGCGCCACCAGCGGCTCCAGCCATGGGAAGGGCCAGCACCTCCACGCCCAGGTCCGTGCGGACGACGTGGGCGAAGCGCCTGAGAGCGGCATCCAGCTCCTGTACCACCTGAGGAGTGGCCCCTTTCTGCGGGCCGTACACCGCCGATGCCCCCTTGGGTCCGCAGAGGGGGTTGTTGACGTCGGCGGCGGCCCGGATGCGGCATGCTTTCAGCCGTGGGTCCAAGCCCCGAAGGTCAATGTGCTCTAGCAGGGCCAGGGCGGCGCCGCCGCGTCCGATGTCCTCACCCTGGCCATCCGTGAGCCTGGCCCCCAGGGCGTGGGCAAGACCGGCGCCCGCGTCATTGGTGGCGCTGCCGCCTAGCCCAACGATGACGTCTCGGTAGCCGGCGTCTAAGGCTGCGCGCAGCAGCTCCCCCGTCCCGTAGCTGGTAGCGCGCCGAGGGTCGCGCCGCTCGGGAGGCACCAGCGCCAGCCCTGAGGCCCTGGCCATCTCGATGACGGCGGTCTTCCCGTCGGCCATGACTCCCCAGGTGGCCATCACGGGCTCACCCAGGGGACCCGTTACCAGGGCCTGGAAGTACCTTCCTGGGCCGGGGCCACCGTCCTGCCTAGCGGGGGCTCCCACCAGCACCTCCAGGGTGCCGTCGCCCCCGTCGGCCACCGGGGCCAGGACCGTCTGGGCCTGGGGCAGCACCAGGCGTACCCCTTCCTCCATGGCCCTGGCAGCCTCTCCAGCCGTCAAGCTCCCTTTGAATGCCTGGGGAGAGATGACGATCTTCACGAGGGCATTATAGCCGCAGGCGACGGCTACCCACCGGACCCCAAGCTGGTAGCAGCGAGAAGGGGCTGCTACAATGCGGCCAGGCAGGAGGACAGGGCACCCTGCCGATGGAGGCGATGATGGTTGACGTCGAGGAGCTCAAGGCCAGGGTCCAGGACGCCATGGACCAGCGGTCTGAGGAGCTGGTGGGCGTGGCCCAGCAGGTCCTTCAGAACCCCGAGCCGGGCTACCGGGAACAGAAGACCTCCCGGTACGTGCAGCAGCAGTTCGAACGTCTAGGGCTACCCTTCAGGGCCGGGCTGGCCCTTACTGGGGTGAAGGCGGTGCTCCAGGGCGGTGCCCCGGGACCGACGGTGGCGGTCCTCGGGGAGCTGGACTCCCTCGTGGTGTTCGACCACCCCCACGCCGACCCCCAGACAGGTGCTGCCCACGCGTGCGGCCACCACGCCCAGATCGGCATGCTGCTGGGCGT
Organism: Chloroflexota bacterium; assembly: GCA_016202425.1. Lineage (GTDB taxonomy): Bacteria > Chloroflexota > Dehalococcoidia > Lucifugimonadales > JACQOS01 > JACQOS01. Next base: position 4,678 of record JACQOS010000171.1, on the reverse strand, counting down.
GGCCACGGCCCTGGTCCACTCCGGGGTGATGCCGCACCTTTCGGGCCGGGTGGTCTTCTTCGCCGTGCCTGCCGAGGAGCTCATTGAGGTGGAGTACCGGGACGGGCTCCGGCGCGCCGGGAAGATCGAGTTTCTTGGCGGGAAGCCGGAGCTCCTTCGGCTTGGCGAGCTCGATGACGTGGACATGGCGATGCTGACCCACACCACCGGGAACCCGGAGGACGGGAAGCTGGCCCTGGCGGGGACCAACAACGGCCTTGTGGTCAAACGTATCCTGTACGTGGGAAGGGGCGCCCACGCCGGCGCATCCCCTCACCTGGGGGTCAACGCCCTGAACGCGGCCATGCTGGGGCTCCAGGCCATCCACGCCCTCCGGGAGACTTTCCGGGAGGACGACACGGTCCGCGTCCATCCCATCATCACCAAGGGTGGCGAAGCGGTGAGCGCCGTCCCTTCGGACGTGCGCCTGGAGACGTTCGTGCGGGCCAAGAGCATCGAGGCGGTCAGGGCATGGGACACGAAGGTGGACCGGGCGCTGCGGGCAGGGGCCCTGGCGGTGGGAGCGAAGGTGCGTATCACGACGATCCCGGGGTATCTTCCCCTCAACAATAACCCGGCCATGGCTCAGCTCTACCGGCAGAACGCGGTGAATCTGGTGGGCGAAGAGCACGTGCGCCAGATCGGCCACCGCACAGCGTCCACAGACATGGGGGACCTGAGCCAGGTCCTCCCAGCCATCCAGCCCTATGCCGGAGGAGCGGAAGGGGTGAGCCACGGCGCCGACTACCTGGTCCACGACTACGTCCAGGCCGTCATCAACCCTGCCAAGGTCATGGCCATGACGGTCATCGATCTTCTGGCCGGCGGCGCAGCGAAGGCGAAGGAGATCAAGGCCACCGCCAAGCTGCCCCTGGCCAAGGAGGGCTACCTGAACCTGGTGCGCGGCTTTGCCCGGGAAGAGGAGTGGGAGGCGTAGCGCCAGCGGCGTGGCGTCGGCCAGCTCACGGTCCCCAGTCGGTGCTCTGGCTGGGGCGGGGCTGGGAGGGGGTGTAGAGGGAGCGTACCCGGACCGCGTGCTTCTGGCCCAGCTTTGTAAGCCGGCGCAGGAAAGCCGCCATGCGGTCCTGGCCCCAGGTGAGGTACTGACGCCATACCTCTTCGCCTCCCACGTTGACCCGGTTGGTGGCGAAGCTGGACCACTCCAGGGCGGCGTAGGCGGCGGCGCCGGTGGCCACCAGGTCTTCCAGAGACGATGGCAGCGTGGACGTGGTGGCGTCCAGGGTGTGCAGCTTCCCATGGAAGACCCAGACGCTCTCGGCTCCTGTAGGGGCGGCATCCACCAGCAGCGTCAGGGCACTGGCCCAGAGGCTAAAGCGCACGTAGGAAGGCGGGTACTTGCCCGTCGGGTACTCCACCGCCTCCACGGCGATGAGGCCGGTGAGGGAGGAGAGGCTGAGGTCCCGGCTGCCGGCCGTGGTCGTAAGGGTGGCCTTGGCCTCGACAGGGGAGGCGACACTCACCTCGTCCAGGGCGCGCTGGATATGCCTGTCCAGCTCGTTGTCGGTCCAGCGGTAGGCGGTAGCGTCTTCGTCGTGGAGGTCACGGCGCACCCGGGTGCGCATGGTTGGCAGGTTCACGGACCACCTCCCCTCTGGCCGACGAAGACGGCTGCTGCGAGCCGTTGGGGCTGCCAGGTGCCGACGTAGCCTCGGTCACGACTCCTGTCCGCTGGTCTACAGCCACGTCCTTGCCAAGCAGGCCGTAGCGCCGTTCCATCTCCAGAGTGAGCGTCTGGAGTTGGAGCTCCACGAGGTGGGCTTGCAAGGCCGCCCTTTGAGCAGCCAGACGTCGTTGCCGCAGTCGGTACAGGTCCTTGGGGGCGAGTTGCATCTCGGCCTCTCCTGCTACATCAGCTCCGCGTCCAGTTGCGGAAGGACATTGACCTTGACCGCTTGGTAGGCATCTCTGATAGCCTGCTCCAGGGCGGCGATCTGCGCCGAGGTGAGGGGTTGCCCCTCCACTGCGCTCGAGGCCAGGACCCGAGCCCGGCGGATGCCTTCGTTGCAGGCGTCGCGCACCTGGCCCAGGAGCGAGTCTAGCTTCTGGTAGTCCATGGGTGTCTCCTCTCTAGGTGAGCGTTACCGAATAGGTGACGCCAGCGATGCGTACCGCCAGTTTGCGCGTGCCGGCGATGTTCTCGATCCACAGATCGCCATCAGCGGGGGCGCTGGGCACGGCGGTGGCGATGGGGACGTTCATGAATCCCTGGCTGGCAACGGAGACGGTGATGCCCGGTTTGGCGGAGAAGGTCATCGTGCCGGTGAAGGTCCCGCCGCCGGTGAGGCCCTGGCCGTTGAAGTTCAGGGCGGAGCCCAGGACGCCGTTGCTCAGGTACTTGGAGTTCAGGTCCAAGTTGCCATCTCGGGCTTGCAGGTCTCCCGCCGAGGTGATGCGCCACCGCTCGGCAAAGACGCCGCTATCGTTCATGGTGGCGAACTGCATGCGGGCGGGGACCTTGCCCGCCGCTACCGTCCCTTCGACGACGGCGTCTAGATAGGCCGAGGTCTGCCAGGCCGAGCCGTCGTAGCCCTGGAAGCCGATGCTGGAGATGGTGCGGCTCACCAGCGTGGCGGCCGGCGCGGCGAGGGAGCCTTCGCTTTTCCTGAACCGCAGGGCGACGTTGGAGTTGGCGTTCGCGGACTCCTGGAAAACGACCGTCTGACCGGTTGCCGAGCCCTCTGTCTGGATGACGATGGGGTTGGCCCCTGCGGTGGGGACCTGGACGGTCAGGGCGGAGGCCAGGGTCACGTTCCCGCCGTCGGGCAGGTACATCTTGGAGGAGCCGCCGTCCTGGAAGTCGAAGACGCGCCCGGTCCCCTGCTGGTTGATCTTCAGGCCGGGCAGGGAGTCCAGGACCGCGATCTCCCGGAGCCACCCCTGGGCATCGGCGCCCCGGAGGGCAAGGAAGGGTTCTCCCGCAAGGCGCAGGGCCATGGTCCACCTCCTAGGAAAGGACGTAGTCGGCGTTGAGGGTGAACGAGGTCCCGGAGAAGGCCACCACCTTCAGGTAGACGATGGCCCCCCGGGCCTCGGCGGAGAGGGCGTGCTGTCCGGTGGTGGTGAAGAGCCGGGAGGCGCCGGTGAACCACTTGCTCTGCCGGGAGTTCCAGAAGAGGACCGCGACCTCCAGGCTAGTGAAGCCGGTGCCGGTGATGATGATGTCGAAGCGGCAGTCCTGGAACCCGGCGGCGTCGATGGCACCCGTCGTCCCGGCAGGGTCGGAGCTGTCCACGGCGGTGACATTGGTGCGGTGAGCCGCCGGGGGCAGAGTCTCGTAGACAGGCCCTTTGGGGATGCCGTTCTGGTCGATGCGGACGTTAGCCATGGCTTGTTACCTCACCCCCTTGGTCCCCCTCTCCTTGTAGGAGAGGGGGAGGTGAAACAGGAGCTAGGGGACACCCCTAGAACCCCGGCAGGGAACCCAGGTTCCCTGCATCTTCCTTGCTAATCCCTGTTAGTCGCGGACGCCGGTGAGCTTGGCCAGCTTCAGGGTGTTGAAGAGGGCAATGGAGACGTACCACTTGACGCGGGTGCGGGTGGCGTCCTTGGTCTCCAGGCTGCCGACGCGCTCCACCTGGAGGCTGCCCGGGCTGGTGAGGCCCACCAGGGCCCCTTCGCCGAACTGGACGGCGTGGATGGTGGAGCAGTCGCTGCTGGTGCCCACGGTCTTGGCATCGGAGATGTAGTCGTTGATGCCGAGGGGGATGCCGTCGTAGTACTGGACCATCATGCCGAACTCGTTCCTGTCGGTCTCCAGGAGGCCGGAGCCTGTGGCGCGGGAGAGGGCGCCCAGCTTGCGGCGGGAGCGGCGGCTCATGAGGAGCATGTGGGGCTTGCCGCCCTTGAGGGTGTCGATGAGCTCGTCCAGCTTGTCCAGGGAGAGGGTGGCGCCGTTGTCGCCCATGGAGACGGTCTGGCCGGAGGTGGTGAGCTTGTCCGCGCCGTCGAAGGCCTTGGGGTCCGAGGCGGTATCGCCGTTGACGAAGGTATCCTCGAACTTATCGCGGACGGCCTTGGCCTTGAGTTGCACGACGGCGGCCTCCAGGTCCTGGATGTTGGAGCGGGTGGCCTTGAGGTAGTTGTCCACGTCGGCGTCGCCGCCCAGGATGACCAGGGAGGTGGTGACCTGGGTGAAGGTGGGAGTGGACTCGGCCCAGGTGTCGCCGACGCTGTAGAAGGCCGCGGTGGGGGCGGTGTTCTCCCGGTTGTAGGTGAGGCCGTTGCCGACGATCTCGACGAAGGGGAGCGCCTGGAGGACGGGGCTCTCCTTGACGATGGACTCGATGACGCCGGCGAGGAGGAGGTCGTTGGAGAGCTTGGCGGCTTCGGCTAGGGTGAGGGCCATGGGATTGTTCTCCTTTCTTGGCTAGGGCGTTTGATTGTTTACGCCGTTTTTGGTGGGCCCAGCTTGGAGGCCTGGGAAGGCGACTTCCAGGGTGCTTTGATTGAGCTCATTTCAAAACCCTCACCCCCTTCTTCCCCCTCTCCCTTGCCAAGGGTGTGGGGGAAGATGATACATATTGGGGACACCCCTAGAACCCCGCCAGAGGGCCGATAAGACGGCCCTCTGGACTCCCCTAGGAGCCAGTTTTGAAATGACTTCATTGCTTTCCAGGGG
>JACQOS010000173.1 GCA_016202425.1 Chloroflexota bacterium | reverse complement strand
CTGGAGGAGGGGTGGCCCCCCGCAGCCAGATTGCCACGGCCCTCCGGAGCCTGTGGTGAGGACTTCGAACCATCGGGCCTCGCAATGACATTGACGGCGAACTTCAGGGACATCACGCTAGGTCGCGGTGAAGAGCCGTGCGCGCTCCATCTCCACGGCCCGCGTCGCCACCGCGACATCGGCGTACTCCAGCCCGCGTTCCAGCACCCAGCTCCTGACCTTGCCCAGGGAGAAGGTCTCCCGGATCTCCCGGAGGGCCCGCTGGGCATCGAACTCCTTGCAGGAGAACACGTCGATGTTGACGTAGCGGCGCCGTGGAAACGTGTGGACGCTGATGTGGCTCTCCGCGATGAGCACAAAGCCGGAAAGGCCGTCGTCTTCAGGCTTGGGCCCCTGGTACACGTAGACGTGAGGTGAGGTGATCTTGGTCATGCCGATGGCCTCCGGGCAGTCGTCCAGGAACTGGTACACGAACTCCTCGTTCTCCAGCTTGGCCACGTCCGCCTCGTAGCCATCGATGATCAGATGCATCGGCTCCTCCCCAGAATGGGCTCTTGGCAAACAGACCGGCGTAGCATATCATTTGTACCAAGCGTCACACAAGATACCCTTGAGGTCCGCGCCATGAGTACCCAGCCGATGATCGAGGTGGACCACCTCACCAAGTACTACGGGGACTTCCCCGCCATCAGCGACGTCACTTTCAACGTCGCCAAGGGAGAGGTCCTGGGGTTCCTGGGGCCGAACGCCGCTGGCAAGACCACCACCATGCGCGTCATCACTGGGTTCCTGCCGCCCAGCCAAGGGACGGTGCGCGTTGCTGGCTACGACGTGGTCGCCGACTCCCTGGAGGTGCGCCGCCTGGTGGGCTACATGCCCGAGACCGTGCCCCTCTACACCGACATGACGGTCAAGGACTACCTCGCCTTCATGGGGACCATCCGCGGGATGAGCCGGAAGGCCATCGAACGGCGCAAGAGCGAGGTCACGGAGGTCTGCCACCTGGAGCAGTATTACGGCTCCCTCATTGGCAAGCTCTCCAAGGGATTCCGCCAGCGCGTGGGCATCGCCCAGGCCATCCTCCATGAGCCCGAGGTCCTCGTCCTCGACGAGCCCACCATCGGCATTGACCCCATCCAGGTAGTAGAGACCCGCCAGCTCATCAAGAGCCTCGGCGGCCAGCACACCGTCATCGTCTCCACCCACATCTTGCCCGAGGTGAGCATGATCTGCGAGCGGGTCATCATCATCCACGAGGGCGAGATCGTGACGGTGGACAAGCCCGAAAACCTGGCCGCTCGCCTTGAAGCCACGGAGCATATCAACATGGAGGTCCGGGGCCCCACTGCCGCAGTGGTCAACGTGCTGCGCAGCGTCCCCGGGGTGCAGGACGTGTCCTTCTCTCCCCAAGCGGACCTCAAGGCCCGGTATGCCCTGGTGGGCCGGCGAGGAGAGGACCTGCGGGAGGCCCTGGCCAAGGCGGTGGTGGAGCACGGGTGGGGCCTGGTGGAGCTGGCGGCCGTCTCCATGACCCTGGAACAGATCTTCCTCCGCCTGACCACAGCGGAGGAAGCGTAGCCATGCGGAACATCCGCGCCATCCTTCGCAAGGAGCTGGGCACCTATTTCGCCTCGCCCATGGCGTACATCATGGCGGGGGTGTTCCTCGCGCTGACTGGCGTCTTCTTCGTCAACAGCGTCGACCAGCCCTTCGCCGAGGCCTCCGTTCGGGGCCTGCTGGCCACCAGCTCGTTCTTCCTGCTGACCCTGGTTTCCCCGCTGCTCACCATGCGCCTGTTCGCCGAGGAGCAGAAGCTGGGCACCCTGGAGCTGCTGCTGACCGCCCCGGTGCGGGACTACGAAGTGGTGGTGGCCAAGTTCCTCGCCAGCTTCGTGATGCTCGCCAGCATGGCCCTGGCCACCCTTTTCTACGCCGCCCTGCTGGCTTACTACGCGGACCCTGACCTTGGCCCTACCTTCAGCGCCTACGTCGGTTTCCTCCTCTACGGCGCGGCTACCCTGGCCATGGGCCTGCTGGCCTCCACCCTCTCCTCCAACCAGATCGTGGCGGCCGTGGTGGGCTTTGGCCTCATCCTGGTCTTTACCCTGGTGGACCAGGTATCGAACATCCTCAGCGGCACCGTCGCCCGGGTGCTGGAGCGACTCTCCCTGTCCGCCCACTTCGACGCCTTCAACCGAGGCGTCATCGACACCGCCGATATCGCCTACTTCTTGATCCTGATGGCCGTTTTCCTCTTCCTCACCATCCGCTCCGTCGAGTCCCGGAGGTGGCGCTAGGATGGCCAGGTCCACCCAAGGCCCCCCCACAACACGGGAGACAGGGGAAACGGTATTCGCCACCCTCACGCGCCTCCTCTCCGGGCGCCAGGGGATCAGTGCTATCGGTGCCGTTGCCGGCGGACTGGCCCTTCTGCTGGGCCTGGTCCTGCTCCTATTCGTCCCAGCCATGCGGGGCGCCGCCTATTCCGTCGTCGTCCTGGGAGCCATCCTCCTGCTCCTGGCCCTGATGGTCTCCTTCTCCACGGTGGTCAAGGCCGTTACCGGCAGGCGGGGAAGGTACGGAACCAACACCACCGCCATGGTGGTGGCCTTTGTCGTTCTCGGGATCCTCATCGAAGTGCTGGCCTTCCGCAACCCGGTGCGGTGGGACCTGACCGCCACCAGGCGCTTCAGCCTTGCCCCCCAGACGCGCGACATCCTGACCGGGCTGCAAGAGCCCGTGCGGGCCACCGCCTTCTTCGTGGCCGGCAATCCCAGCCAGGACCAGTACCGCACCGCCGTGGAGGACCTCATGAAAGAGTTCGGGCGCCAGCAGCCCAAGCTCTTCAGCTTCCGGTTCCTGGACCCGGACCGAGAAGTCACCATCGCCAAGGAGTTCGACATACGGCAGTACCCGGCCGTCGTCTTCGAAGGACGCGACTCCGGCCTCAGGCACCAGCTTATCGCCCCTTTCTTCGAGGAGCGGAACTTCGCCACCGCGATGCTCATCGCCACGGGCAGGCAGCAGAAACGCCTGTACTATCTCACGGGCCACGGGGAAAAGGACCTGGGGGATGTGGCCCCGGACAGCCGCGAAGGGGCAGCGCTCCTAGCCAGCGGCCTCGGCGGAGACAACTACGACGTGCAGGTCTTGAGCCTGGCCCAGATCCCCCTGGTCCCGGAGGATGCCGCCGCCCTCATTATCGCGGGGCCCAAGCAAGACCTGGAAGGCGAGGAGTCCAAGATCCTGGAGCAATACCTGAGAGGCGGCGGGCGCGTGTTGTTCCTGCTGGAGCCCAACCCTCCTGCAACCTTCAGCAACCTTCTCTTCGCCTGGGGCATCAAGCCCGTGGAGGGAAGGGTGGTAGAGATATTCAACTCGGTGGCCGGCCAGCCCCAGACGCCACTCTTTTCCCGGGACCAGTACTTCAGGTACCCGGAGGACCCCAGCAGTCCGGACCCTTTCCACGTGGACCTCATCACTCGCCCCCTGGATGAGACCTACTTCCCGGGCACCGCTGCCTTTCAGCAACGACTCCCGCCCGAAGAGATGGTCAAGGAAAGCGTCGCGCTCTTCCGTCTCGTCCGCGCCACCGTGCTCAGTTGCATCTCGCAGGACCCTGAGGCCAAGACCTGCCCGCCGGAGAGCCTCGGGAGGGAGCTGGTTCCGGCCTGGGCCCTGCAAGGGTTTGCACCTATCAACGAGAAGCCGGACCCCGCCGGGCCCAGGAAGACAAGAATCGTGGTGTTTGGCGACAGCGACTTCGTCTCCAACTACCACATCCCCAGCAAGAACAATCGGGACCTGGTGCTGAACGCCGTCAACTGGCTCACGGAAGATACTGCCCTGGCCAACATCCGGCCCAACCCCATCCCCGTCCGCTACCTGATCCTGGCCGAAAACCAGAAGCAGCTCCTCCGGGCCTTGAGCTGGTTCGTGCTCCCTGCCGGCGTCGTGCTCTTGGCGGCCGTCGCCTGGTGGCGCAGACGCTAGGATGAACGTCCGGGTCACGTTCATCCTGGTGGTGCTGGTCGTCGTCGTCGGGGGCTACGTGCTCCTGTTCGAACTCCAGCGGACCCCCCCTCGCGTCCCGGAGCCGCCCTGGTTCTACAACGTGGAGTTCAGCGATATCACGGGCATCACCGTGACCTATGAGGGGACCACTCTGAGCTTCGTCCAGAAGCAGGACCAGTGGGTCATGGGCGAGGCGGAGCAGCCGGTAGACACCGACCGTTGGAGCGGTGTCCCCTTCCTGGTGGCCGGGCCCAGGACGAAGAGGACCCTCGCCGAGGAGGTGCCCAACCTCGCTGCCTATGGTCTGGACCCGCCCCGAACCATCATCCGCGTCTCCCTCAGGGACGGGCGGCAACCCACCATTGCCCTGGGCGATAAGACCGCTGATGGCCAGTCCTTCTACGGCCAGCTCCAGGGTCAGACCTCCTTATACACCGTGGACTACACGTGGGGCGATGTCTTGATCCGCCTGGTGACGGAACCCCCCATCCCGGCCCCTACGCCAGAGCCCACGCCGAGCCCTGCGGCTACTCCTGGCTAGAACTCATCTCAAAACCCTCACCCCCTGGCCCCCTCTCCCGCCTCAGGCGGGAG
>JACQOS010000164.1 GCA_016202425.1 Chloroflexota bacterium | reverse complement strand
GTCTGCTCCCTCAGGAACTCCGCCTTGTACAGCTTCTCCTGGATCACCACCTGCGCCATGGCCAGGGCCAGGGCCGCGTCCGAGCCGATCTTCACCGGCACCCAGAGGTCCGCCTGCACCGCCGAGGCGCTGTAGTCCGGGGAGATGGTGATGATCTTCGTCCCGTTGTAGCGGGCCTCCGTGATGAAATGGTAGTTCGGAATGTTCGTGTAGGCGGGGTTGCCCCCCCAGATAAAGAAGGTCTCGGCATGGAACCAGTTGTCGGCCGAGCAACTGAGGAAAGGCTGCCCGAAGACCTGAGCGGTTCCCGCGTGGTCGTCGCCGATCTCCGAGTTGACGTCGAAAGTGGCCACCCCTAGGTAGGCCATCAGGGACTCGAAGGCCACCCGGTGCGACCCCGGGCCGCCAGAGCTGCCGCCGAAGTTCATGACGCTCTCCGGGCCTTCGGTGACGAACACGTCCAGCATGGTGTCGGCGATGCCGGTGAGGGCCTCGTCCCAGCTCACCCACTGCCACTGGCCCGAGCCCCGAGGACCGACTCGCTTGAGCGGGTACTTGAGCCGGGCGGGGTCATACATGCGGTTGTGGACCACCATCCCCTTCTGGCATCCCCTCGGGTTCCAGTCGGGAACGTTGGGGTCATGTTGCGAAGGATGGGTGGCAGACTGCTCCACCCGAGTCACCACGCCGTCTTTGACGTAGGCGTGCAGCAGACAGAAGGCCTGGTACGAGCAGTTGTTGGAGCAGGTGACCTTCACTACCCGGTCCCACTCCATGCCGCCCCTGGGTATCAACCTCTTCTCCGTCTCTTGCGCTATCACCTATCCCTCCTCCTGCCGCTCGAAGCGGCTGCGCTGCCGCGGCCCCAGGATTCTACACAAGCGTTTCCCTGGATGCAACCACCCGCTCCAGCGGCTCGACCGATAGCCTACCCTTGCCCACGGGGCCCTCGGTCGCCAATGGGAAGCAAAGAGCATCTATAGCATATCATAGGCAACATAGCCTGTTATCCCCCCAGAAAAGACCTGCCAGCTTCCGGCGCCTCCTGAAAAAGTTCTGAAAAACTCCCTCGTCCCCAGGAGGTCCAAGCTCAGGTCCTCGGAGCACGAGGCCCAAAGGAGTAAAATGGTCTTGAAGGCCCCGCTCCAAGGGGTGTGGAGAAGCTCTGAGTGGCTCCTGACCGGCCACCTGACACGAAGCCCGTCCGTCGGCTTGCCCGATGGGCGCTGGACTTTCCCATTCTGTACAAGATCCTGGTGGCCAACAGCCTCCTGGTCTCGGCGGGGACGCTGCTGGGCTCCTGGTTCGCCACTAGGCACGTGGGCATCTCCCCCGACCACTCCTTCCCCTCAGGGTTCACCCTCTGGTTCGGCGCGGCCATGCTTGCCGCCATCGTCCTGGTGAACTACGCCCTCCTGCGGGCCGCCCTCCAGCCTCTCAGGACGCTGGCCAGGCTGACGGATGCGCTGCGCCGGGGTGAGCTCCGCGCCCGCGCGGGCCGCCCTCTCTTCGGCGATCGGGACAGCCTTGCCCTCACGCAGACCGCCAACACCCTCCTGGACGAACTGGAGGCCTACAGGCACCGCCTGGGCGAACTCTCTCGTCGGATCACGGCCCAACTGGAGACGGAACGCCAGAACATCGCCCGGGAGCTCCACGACGAGACGGCCCAGAACCTGGCGACGCTGCTGGTGTTCGAGCAGATGCTCTCTCAGCCCCACGGCGAACAGGAGAGGGAGCGCCTCCTGGAGGAGGCCAGGCGGCTCACCCGCCTGACGCTCGAGGGGGTCCGCAGGATGAGCCTCGGGATTCGCCCCGACGTCCTGGACGATGCCGGGGTGGCTGGTGCCCTGCACTGGTACGTGACGGAACTCATGAAGGACGTACTGCCCAGGGTGGACCTGGACGTGGACCCCTCCCTGGACGGCCTGGCCCCGGAGACGGAACTGGCCCTCTACCGCATCGCCCAGGAGGCCCTGAGCAATGTGGCCCGCCACGCCCGGGCCAGCACTGTCCGTCTCTCCCTGCGGCAGGACGCGAACGCCGTAACCCTGCGCGTCACCGATGACGGCGTGGGGTTCGAACCCGCCACCCCTGCCCCGCACCACCGCGAGCACCTCGGCCTCTTCACCATCCGGGAACGGGCTCGCTTGGCGGGAGGCCAGGCGGAGATCATCTCGGAGCCAGGGAGGGGCACCACGGTGTTGGCCTGCCTCCCCTTGCGGCAGCCCGCCGGACATCCTGGGGCCGCCTCGTGAACTCGGCCATCCGGGTCCTCCTCTGCGACGACCATGCTGTGCTGCGCGGCGGCCTCCGCGCCCTCCTGAGCGCCGAGCCCGACATCCAGGTGGTGGGCGAGGCCGGCACCGGGGAGGAGGCGGTGCAGCGCGCCGCCGAATGCTCGCCTGAAGTGGTGGTCATGGACATCTCCCTGCCCGACATGGACGGCCTCGAGGCCACACGTCGCATCCTCAGTCAACAACCCAACTGCCGCGTGCTCATCCTTACCATGCACAAGCAGATGCACTATCTTCTGGGCGCTCTGAAAGCCGGCGCCTCCGGCTACGTTCTGAAGAGCGACCTGGACACCGAACTCACCCGGGCCATTCGCACGGCCCACCAGGGCGAAGCCTTCATCTACTCCGCCGACACGCGCTCGTTCTTCCAGGCCTATCTGGAGCGGGGTGGACGCCTGGAGGGAGCCCAGCGACTCAGTGCCATGGAGGAGCGCGTGCTCCATTTGACCGCCCAGGGGAGGCCCGCCCGAGAGATAGCCACCCTCCTGAGCATCAGCCCCAGCACGGTAGACACCTACCGGAGCCGCATCATGCACAAGCTCGGTCTCCAGACCCGCGCCGAGCTGGTCCAATGGGCCCTCGCCCATGGCCTGCTTTCCTAGAGGCTGCTGAAAAAGGGGAGTCCATCCCGACGGGTCGGGATGGCAGGGGCCTGGGGGTGTCCCCCAGATTCGTTCTCTCCCCCCTCTCCCGCCTGAGGCG